>JASLJB010000076.1 GCA_030152605.1 Acinetobacter sp.
TAAACGATACAGCGCCTGTCGAATCGGCGTGCGACTGACCGCATAGGCTGCTGCCAACTCCGACTCAGTCAAACGTTCAGCCGGCATCCATTTAAAATCAAAGATGTCGTTCTTGAGGCGCTGATATACACGTTCTGATCGACTTTCGCTCGACTTCAGTTTGAGTTTTACATCGTTTGCATCATTGAGGTCTTCTCCTTGCTTTCGATCATTGGCTGGCATCGACATTACTCCATATACACCAAGGCTTCACCGCGATGTACGGTCTGACCTGCACGACATAGCACGGCTTTGACACAGCCATCTTCGGTGGCATAGACCGGTAGTTCCATTTTCATCGCTTCGATAATGGCAATGGTCTCCCCCTTTTTCACCTCCTGACCTTGATCGACAAAAACCTTCCAAATGTTACCGGTCATCGAAGCATTCAGCGCCTGAAAATCCGCATAGTCTTGCGCATCGTGTGTATCACTGACGTCTATCTCGATCTGCTCAGGTTGCTGTTGCAACAGACTGACTTCGGCTTGAAAGGCCTGTTGCTGGGTCTGCTGAAACGCAGCAATACTCTCGGCTTCGGCGGCCAAGAACTGACTATAGGCGGCATAATCAAACTCGGTTTCCTCGATCTGAATCTGTGCCTGACCATGCTCAAAGTCTAGACGCCACTGATCTAACTCCGCCTCAGAGACTGGAAAATATTTGATCTGATCAAAGAACCTCAGGAACCACGGTTGATCACCAAATTGCTTGTTCTTGCTGTAGCGATTCCAAATCGGCAAGGTGCGCCCCACCAACTGATAGCCGCCCGGTGAATCCATACCGTAAATACACATATACATGCCACCAATCCCGACCGTGCCCTCGGCGGTAAAGGTGCGCGCAGGATTGTACTTGGAGCTGAGCAGTCGATGGCGTGGATCAATCGGCACCGCGCAGGGTGCAGTCAGATAGACATCACCTAGACCCAAGACCAAATAGTGCGCATTAAATAAAATCTCTTTGACCTGCTCACGCTGTTCGAGGCCATTGATGCGTTGGATAAAATCAACATTGTTCGGCAACCACGGCGCAGCAGCACAGACACTTTGCTGATAGCGATCCACCGCCGCCAAAGTGGCGCTGTCTTCAAAAGCCATCGGTAAATGAATCACCCGTGAAGGTACTTTAACTTGACTGAGATCGCCCATCTGCTGCTCAAGTGACAGCAGCAATTGAATCAGTTCAGACTGCGGCAGGATCAGGCCATCGTATTTGATCTGGAGTGAACGCACGCCCGGCGATAGCTCCAAGATGCCCGCCTGCTGTTGTGCGCGGATCAATTCAATCAGTCGATGCACACGTAAGCGCAGGGCCAAGTCGAGGATATTGTCGCCATATTCCAGCAAGATATAGCTGTCTCCAGATTGACGATACACCGCTTTGGGCGCCAGATCGCTGTGCGGAACACTGGCCAAGATGGTGCTACCCAAGCTCAATGCGGTACTGCCCGATGCATGCTGCATAGCCTGCAATGCACTTGGGGTTTTCGATTGCGCTGGTGCTGATGCTTGTACTGATGTGGGTGCTGGTGCTTGAGCAGCGCTTAAGTCTTGGATCTGCTGCAACTGTTGTCGCTGCAAAGCATTGGCCTGCTCGACTGTCATCGGATAGAAGCTGATCTGGTCATCGGCTTTAAGCTGACCGATCTTCCACAATTCGGCTTTGGCAATGGTGACTGGGCAGACGAAGCCGCCCAAACTCGGCCCATCTTTGCCCAAGATCACTGGATAGTCACCGGTAAAGTTGATTGCGCCAATCGCATACTCACAGTCATGCACATTGGAGGGATGTAGGCCCGCCTCGCCCCCATTTTCCCTTGCCCAGCTGGGCGTCGGTCCAGACAAGCGCACGCCGAGGCGATTGGAATTAAAGTGTACTGTCCAGGAACTGGCAAAAAACTCGTCGATGTATTCCGGTTTAAAAAAGTCCGGCGCCCCATGTGGGCCATACAGCACCCCGATGCGCCAGTGCTTGCCGTATTCGGGGATCAGTTCAGCTGCCAGTGCTTGCGGCTCACGCAAGGCCAAGTTTGCATCGTCATCGATGTGCTGTTGATCTAGCATTTGGATCAGATCGCCAGCACGCAAGCTTCGTCCGGCATGACCACCAAAGTTACCCAAAGCAAAGGTGGAACGACTGCCCAAATACAAGGGCACATCAAGACCATTGCGCACGGCGAGATAACTGCGACAACCGCTTTCGATCTGTCCCATGTTCAGTACTTGACCCGCTTTGATCCGGATCGGCTGCCAAAACTCAACCGCCACGCCATCGAGATCAGCACTACCCTGCCCGCCAGTCAACGCAATCACCGTATCTGCATGAAAGCGCAGACTTGGGCCGAGCAAGGTAAATTCAAAACCCGCGGCCTGTTCGCTATTGCCGACGATGCGATTGGCCAAGCGAAAGGCATAATCATCCATAGGTCCCGAAGGCGGCACGCCAATATCCCAATAGCCCACCCGGCCGGGAAAGTCTTGGATTGAACTTAATGTTCCGGGGCGAATCACTTCGATCACCTGCGGGCGATAGTCAAACTGATCCAACATCCGAGTCCAGACCTGCATCTGGGCAAAACGTGGATCGGCAATCACCGCACGCACATAGTCAACATTGCTACTGATCCCACTCAGCCGAGTTGCAGCCAAAGCCTGTTGCAGCTTGGCGATCGCATCTGCACGATCCTCACCATGTACGATGATCTTGGCCAACATCGGATCAAAGTGCGCGGACACCTCCGTCCCGGTGCTAACCCAAGTATCGACACGCACCTGTTCTGGGAAATACACCTCGGTCAAAACGCCCGGACTCGGTTGAAAATCTTTCAATGCATCTTCGGCATAGATCCGTACCTCGATCGCAGCACCTTGCGGCTGTAACTGACTTAGATAGTGCCAGTCCAAAGGCTCAGCAGCAGCGACCTTGAGCATGCACTCGATGAGATCAATGCCCAGCACCATTTCCGTGACTGGGTGCTCGACCTGTAAACGGGTATTCACTTCAAGAAAATAAAATGCATCGCGCGCGGCATCATAAATAAACTCCACCGTACCGGCACTGCGATAATGGACTTGTTGACCGAGCTGCACCGCAGCCTGATGCATCTGCTCACGGGTGGCTTGTGGCAGTTTGGCGGCGGGGGTCTCTTCCACGACTTTTTGATTACGGCGTTGCAGACTACAGTCACGCTCGCCCAAGGCCACGACTTGTCCCTGCCCATCGCCAAAAATTTGCACTTCAACATGCCGCGCTTGATCGATAAAACGTTCAATAAAAACACCAGCATCTTTAAAAAACTGTTCCCCGAGACGTTTGACGCTGGCATAGGCTGCGATCAACTCAGCCTCATCATCACAACGGGTCAGTCCAATACCGCCCCCACCGGCGGTGCTTTTGAGCATGATCGGATAGCCAATCTGCTCGGCGGCCGCAGTGGCTTGCGCTAAGCTGCTGAGTAAACCCGTGCCGGGGGTCATCGGCACGCCAGCGGCAGCGGCCAGTTCACGTGCACGATGCTTTAAACCAAATTCTAAAATCTGCTCGGCGGTCGGCCCCATAAATGCAATCTGATGCGCCTCACAGGCTTGGGCAAACTCAGCACTTTCAGACAGAAAGCCATAACCGGGAAAGATCGCCTCTGCGCCAGTCTCTTTGGCGGCTTGAATCAGCTTTTCGATATGCAAATAAGTGTCTGCAGGTTTCACCCCCTTTAAAGCCACCGCAACATCGGCATCTTGCACATGCTGCGCATAGCGGTCTGAGTCGGAATACACCGCAACACTGCGGATGCCGAGTTTTTTTAAAGTTCGGATGGCACGCACCGCGATTTCGCCACGATTGGCAATCAAGACTGTCTTAAACATGTTTGGCCTCCGCTAACGCTGTTGTCGTCGTCGCGTTTTGATCGTTGTGGGCTTGATTCGAGGAATCATTTTGAGATGGATGGTTTTGGGATTGGATGTAGGCACGCCAACCCCCAAAATGGCGAATGTCGGTGGCCTGCGTTAAAGCATAAGCCTCACAAATAAAGCTCTTCACCCAACGCCCATCAGCCAGTTCGACATTGCCGATGCCGAGCGGGGTTGGCACCTCAGCCACAAATTCACCAAAGCGTGCCATCGGCACATCCCAAAGTTCGACGATGATGGATTGACCCTGTTCAGAGACACGGGCCAAACCCGGTTTCGGCGGTTGAGTTGCACTCAAGGCATATAGCGCATAATCGGCTGAGGTTTTAGTTGTTTCGACCAGTACCGCTTGGCGTGTGGTCAATTGGAAATTCAGCGGCATCCCCGTTAAATGCGCTCCGACCACGGCAACTCGGACATGCTGTTTGGACACAGCGACAGTCTGATCTACGCTGGGAAGCTTGCGCTGTGTGGCACCGAGCTTTAGATCCAAGGCCTGTTGCCAGATTTGACCAAAATGCAGCAAGGCGCTGTCATGCCACGCCGGTGCAATCAGGCTCACCCCAAACGGTAGGCCATCGGCGCGAAAGCCTGCCGGCAAGGCCAACGCACTCAGATCCGCGAGGTTGGTAAAGTTGGTATAGCGCCCAAAATGCGCGTTATATTCAATCGGATGCGTTGCCATATCTGCGATACGATGAATCGTCGGTGAGGTCGGTACGATCAGGGCATCGAAGCCTGCCAAACTGGCTTGAATCTGACGACTCAAATCTTGTTTCAGATACTCGGCCTGATAGGCATCCACTGCGCTATAGGACTGGCCTTGTTGGATAATCTGCAACACCGTCGGATCAAAATCCTGAGTCGCATCATCTAAGTAGGCCTGTACTGCGGCAGTGCGTTCTGCGACCCAACTGCCCTGATAGAGCTGTGCGGCGAGCTGATCGAAGGCACTAAAATCAATCGGAATAATCTCAGCACCCAAGGCCTGCATCTGTTGCAGCGCCTGTGAAAATGCGGCCTCCGCTTGAACATCACCAAAAAACTCAAGTTGCTCTGGCACGGCAAACTTGAGCTGCGCGGAAAATCGTGCCGGTGCTGTCGCAGGATCAGTGCGGGAATAACTGTCTTTCGCGTCATAACCGGCCACGACCTCTGCCACCAGCGCAGCATCCACCACACTCAAGGCAAAGATCGACACACAGTCAATGCTTTTACAGGCAGGAAACACGCCATGATTGGAGAGGCGGCCTTTGGTCGGTTTAAGCCCAACGATATTATTAAAGGCAGCAGGCACCCGCCCTGACCCCGCAGTGTCGGTACCCAATGAAAATGGCACTAGACCACGTGCCACCACACTGGCCGAGCCTGAACTAGAGCCACCGCTGACATAGTCTGAGTTAAAGCTATTTGGCACGATCCCAAAGGGCGAGCGCGTCCCGACTAAGCCTGTGGCAAATTGATCCAGATTGGTCTTCCCGACCACAATCGCCCCTGCTGCTTTGAGGCGTTGCACCACTTCGGCATCTTGTTGCGCGATGGCGGTTCGCGGCGCATAGGCTGCGGTGGTGGCAAAACCGCTGACATCGATATTGTCCTTGACCGCGAAAGGGATGCCGTAGAGCGGGAAATGTTGGCTTGGCGATGAAAACTGCTGACTACGCTGAGTTAATTCTTGGATTTGTTGATTGATATCGTCGGTAGAGGCAATGCTGATCCAAGCTGGATCATTGGGATCAAGCTGTTCGATCCAAGTGCTTAAGTCATTTAATTGAATATGTTCTGCACGATATGCATGTTGCCAATCGATCAGGGTCCAGCCGTTGGTGTTATTGATACTCATGTCATGCATCCTATCTTGTATACAAGTTGGGATGCAGAGTGCAGAATTTATGCCAATCAAATTTTCATGCTGAATTACAACAAGTTTATATTTAAAGTGCGCTTATTATTTTTCACGCCTCGCGCTGGACGACGGTATTTTGCAAAACAGTGCACAGTTTCAGAACCGATCTGGTGCAGGGCTGATTTAAATCGTGCATCAACGAAACTGATTGAATTTTAAGTTTAGATGAAATCCAACAATGGTTCAGAGAAAGATCAGTATCAAATTTTATGGGTTCAGCATCAAGAAAAAGTGAATCAAGATACTGATCAAACAAGGCTTGAACTTAATTTTTTTATTCCAAATGTTGAGCCAATTAACGCAATTGAACGAGGAAATACAGAGCCAAGAACAGCAAGCCCAGAATCAAGCGGTACAGAAAAAACTGACCATTTTGAATATGGGGCTGATTTTAGCAGCAGTTATTTTGCTTATAGCGATTTTCTCGCCTGGTTTCGTCACCAAAAACAAATACAGCGAAGTGAAGACACTAAATACCGTGATCAACGAGAAACAAATGAGGGTCGAACATCTGAATCAATCGGGGGGCAGTATGATTTTAACCACATGCAAACGAACCGACAGCAAAGCCCAACGACTGTGAGTGCAGATCAACAAGAATGCAGGGGAATGGCAGGGTGGATTATGATTCCAATGGGGTACTAAACGATGACCGAGCTAGAAACAAAATTATTGCAGATTATCGAAGAACAACAGACGCAGTTGCAAAAGCAACAGCAAAGTTTAGAAGTGATGCAAACCAAAGTTATGCAAGTGCTATTGGAGCAGTCAAAGGCAATCGAGAACGCACAAAACAGCTTGAAACAAGCACCACAGTCGTTCAGCGCAATACAGAAGCAGTTTCACGAAGTACAGCAAAGTACAACGCAGTACACCGAGCAGATCAATGGCAAAGTTCGAGAGATGAGCAAGATCACAGCCAACAACGAAGAAATGCTGGAGAGAATATCAATCACACAGCATTCAGTCTCATCTCAAGTAGCCAAAGCGCAACAGAACTTGCTCGAAACTTCCGAGATATTGAAGCGAATATCATCAAGATGATGGAATAGAAGAAGGAAATAGAGAAGCCCCAACCTAAGAAAGATCGAGGGATGGATTTTGGGATGTAACTATTAAAAATTTAACGATAATTTTTAAGAAATAGTGTTCTTTTTTCATTTTGCTCTGCATAACAAAATAAGTAGTTTATAGGAGCTTCTCGCCCTCCGATTTCCTCTTCATATGCTGCATCACAATCTTTATTACGTGTGTTTAGCCATTTTCTTTGGCTATTTTTTAAAGCTAATTTTTTTAATGAACTTAAGTTATTCATTTTGGTTTTATATGTGGTGTTTAGAGCATGATCAGATGTTAGATAATATCTAGAAACACAATACATTAAATCTTCTTGCATAGGACTACCCTCCTTACATTCAACAGAGAGAGCATTTTTATAAACAAAATCATCAGGATTTACAGCCAACACATTTGCAGATATTAAGATTGAAAAGCTAATTATGTATTTATTCATAGCAGTCACAATTTAATCCTTTTTCGAATATTTTAGCTTCATCTTCTCTTCGACCTTGTAATCCTCTATTAGACTTTGTAGTCCATAGTCGCTTCATACTTCTTAATAAAGCAGGAACTTGTTTACCGCCTTGTTTTAAATCACTTTGTATTTCTTTCATTTCTTTTCTTCTGTCACCACCCAAGCTATTCCCTCTGTTATAGATAAGGGATAGCATTGCCCCTTGGCAGTGAGGATGAAAATTTAGAATGTCTTTGTAAATACGGAGAGTATTTTCAGCATATCTTTTTTTGACAATCATAACCATGTCATATGCTTTATCTTTGGATATTGTAATTGTAGTGGTCAACTAAAAGTGGACACAGTTTTAGTTTTTCCTCAGCTGCCTGAGGGCTTATTCCATTATTAAACCACTACACAGGGGAACTTCACATAGGCGGAGCGTTGGGAGTAGTTACATAGGTCTGTTAAATTGTATGTTGGGGAAACCCTCACAGAGATACGGTCATGTAGCGACAGGGAGCGCGTGGAGCTAGGTGCAAGACTTTGAGTCCTTGTCTGCATATTCATCAAATTAAATAAGGCTTTCAATCAATCGCGAATATCTGACCACAGCGGCAGGACGCCGCCTATTTGCACTGGGGGGTTATATGGACGTATCTCTCAGCGCAAGCACCAACCACCAAACCTACATTACATGCAGTACTGTTGGATTTATCATATTTTTATTTACAAACCCTGATACTTATCTTTAATGATCAGAAGTGAGTGCTGTATGCGGTTCATGTTATAACTGCACTATCCCTAACGACGACTTGAGAAAAAGTATGAAAACAGTAGGAAATGATTTAGTCCGCCACCAATTACATGCAAACCGTAAATGGTATTTAGGCTTAGGTGTTTTGCTGACCATTTTTGGTGTCGTGCTTTTGGGATCTCTCCCCTTTGCCACACTCTCGGTGGTATATATCTTCGGCATCCTGATGATGCTCAGCGGTGTGCTGCACTTGGTCGGCGCATTTAAAATATTTAGCGGCGGCTATCGCTGGCTGTGGGCACTGTTTGGCCTGCTGTATCTGATCGCGGGTTATTATGCATGGACTACACCGGTACAAACCGCGATTGTCCTGACCAATATTTTGGCGATTGTGCTGATCATCGCCGGTGTAATCCGCAGCTTGGGCGCGATCATGTTCCGTTCGATGCAAGGTTGGGGCTGGACTTTATTTTCAGGTCTACTGACTTTGCTGACCGGGATCATTATCCTCAATTCACCTGATGCACCGTTTTGGGTGTTGGGCTTGTTCTTGGCCATCGACGTGCTGTTCCAAGGGGTGAACTACTTGACCCTCGCCTCGTATATCCGCCGCGAAGTCCCAAAAAGCTCCGCCGACTAATCAAGATCATTCGCAGTCTAAGTACTGCCTTCTCAATACAGCCTTAAACGAACTCACCGATACCGCGAATACGGTATCGGTTTTTTTACACTCAATCCTCACCCAACGCGCCATCTTCCCCAATGCGAGCAAATTCTTGTTCTGGTGTGCCTTTGACCAAGGTGTGCCGGCTATACAGCATGAAATACAGGATAAAAATCAGATAAATCACGGCGCTGATTAGCCAAATTTTGGGATTGACCATCAGCCCAGCCACCACCGCAATCGCAGCCAAAATCAAAGCCACAAGTGAGGTGAAAATACCGCCCGGTGTTTTATACGGCCGTGCTAAATCAGGCCGTGACAGTCGCAACTTGATATGCGAGAGCATCATCAACACATAGGAAATCGTGGCGCCAAATACCGCCATCAAGATCAGTAAATCCCCTTCACCGCTCAGCGAAAGTAAAAACCCGATGATGCCCGGCACGATGATTGCCCAAGTCGGCGCTTTATTGTGATTGGTCAGAGATAAGCTTTTCGGTAGGTATCCGGCACGTGAGAGCGCGAAGATTTGCCGCGAATAGGCATAGATGATCGAGAAGAAACTGGCAATCAGTCCGGCCAATCCGACGAAATTGACGAAACTGGCCAGCCATGTGTTTTGCCCATAGACCAGCTTTAAGGCATCGACCAAGGGCGCGCCGGAGTTTTTTAAGGCATCCGCACCGGCTGCCCCAGCACTGAGAAATAAAATCAACATTGCAAAGGCCGCCAAGATCAACATCGAACCAATCAAGCCACGCGGCAAAGCCCGTACTGGATCTTTGACCTCCTCTGCTGCGAGGGGGACACCTTCAACCGCTAGAAAAAACCAGATCGCATAGGGAACAGCCGCCCAAATGCCGATATAGCCCAAGGGTAAAAATGCACTGGCACCAGTGTTGCTGCTCACGGCGATATCGAACAAATTCTGTGCATTAAAATGCGGCAGCATCGCCACGATAAACACCAACAATGCCACGCAAGCAATCGAGGTAATCACAAACATAATTTTCAGTGCTTCACCAGCGCCCTTCAGATGCAGCCCCATAAACACCAGATAGCAGATCAGATAGACCAGCCAACCGCCGATGCCAAACAGGGACTCACAATAAGCGCCGATAAAGACCGCAATCGCGGCAGGTGCAATCGCGTATTCGATCAAGATCGCGGTGCCGGTTAAGTAGCCGCCCAATGGCCCAAAGGCCACCCGTGCAAAACTATAACCACCGCCCGCAGTCGGTAACATGGTCGACATTTCCGACATCGACAGGCTCATACATAAATACATGATCGCCACGATCACGGTGGCGATAAACAACCCGCCCCAGCCGCCTTGGGCCAGTCCGAAATTCCATCCAGCAAAGTCGCCGGAAATCACATAGGACACCCCGAGTCCGACCAGTAATAGCCAACCTACAGCGCCTTGTTTTAATTGTCTTTTGGCAAAGTACTCAGTTTGAGCACCTGAATTTTGATGATCCAAGCCGATATCTTTCATATGACCTATGCTCCCGCCCACAGATGATCTCAACTCATCTTGCGCAAAAATAATCCACCTGACTTGACCCTAAAACATCAGTCGCGCATTTGAAGTCAAGTCGGTGCATTTTTGCTTTTATAAGATCAGGCAAGACCCGCCCCGAATAATTGAAAACTATTGCAGCGAGGAGTGCCGCTATGTCCGTCGAACAAAATGAAACGCTCAACCCCAAACAACTCTTACAACTGGCACAGCAAGCCATTGCCGCCTATCCCGCCCAATATCACGGCGAAGTACAGCTGTTGTGCCAATCGGAAAATGCCACCTTTATCATTCGTAGCGCACAAGCGCGTTATGCGCTGCGTATTCATCGGCCGCATTACCATTCCCGATCAGCGATCGAGAGTGAGTTGGCTTGGTTAGATGCTCTCACGGCCCAAGGGATCGAGGTGCCACAGGCGATTGCGGCAACAGATGGACAACGCGTGCGCACGCTTGAACTGGACGCTCAGACACAGCGTTATGCGGTGTTATTTGAATGGATCGAAGGCAGCATGCCAACCATCGATGTCAGCCCGACTGCGTTTCAACAATTGGGAGAAATCACCGCCCGCCTACATCAACACAGTAAACGCTGGCAAGCGCCTGCCAACTTTGAGCGCATCATTTGGAATCACGACAGCATGGTCGGTGCTGCAGGACATTGGGGCGACTGGCGTCATGCCCCACATCTCAATCCACACCACCACGACATCGTGGAAGAATGTATTTTAGAGATCAAAAAGCAATTGCTGGATTTTGGGCAAAGTGCTGAGCGTTATGGTCTGATTCACGCAGACCTGCGTCTGACCAATCTGTTGCTGGATCGAGATCGGATTGGCGTGATTGATTTTGATGACTGTGGCATGGGCTGGTTTATGCATGACTTGGCCGCCGCGATCAGTTTTAACGAACACCATGTCGCAGCAGCAGAGTGGATCGAACATTGGCTACGCGGCTATGAACGCATCGGCCATATCAGCGATGCTGAATATGCCATTCTGCCGAGCCTGATCATGCAGCGACGTATCCAAATGCTGGCTTGGAATGGATCACATGCCAACACCGAGATGGCACAAAGCTTAGGCGACCAATGGGCCAATCACAGCATCCGACTGTGTAAAAAATATCTACACAAACAAATTCCAGTCGGGGTATAACAACATCAGCACCCGCTGTGTGAGCAGCGCAAGTTCAGCGCCACGCTCTTGAATACAACGTTTTAAAATCCACACATGGAGGTGTGACCGCAAGGCGTTTGTGCAAATCTGGTATGTATATTGCTCAGCCCCTTGAAGTGATTAGATTATAAAAATTAAGGATGCCTCATGATCCATTTCAATTCAGCGCCGGAGATGCTGACCGCCTCCCCGTTAAGCAATAAAGGTGTACTTTCCGCCGCCGCATCCGGGCTTGGCGATTTTATTCTGCAACAAGGTGCCGATGTCGACCGCGTCTTTGGCTGTAGTGGCATTAACCCCGAGCATTTGCTCAGCCCCACCTTGAGCCTACAACTTCCCAATTATTGTAAAGTGTTGGAATACGCCGCCGAACAATCTGGCTGTGACAATTTCGGACTGTATTATGGTCAACAATTTCAACCCAAATCCTTAGGCCTGATCGGCTATATTGGACTCTGTTCTGCCAACTTAGAAAGCGCGCTCAAGAACATGGCGCATTATTTTCATTTACATCAAAAAGATACCCTGACCCGGATGCTAGATCTAGGCGACTGTTGGCGGATCGACTATCAAATCCAACACGGTGCGATCCTGACGCGACGCCAAGATGCAGAACTGACCTTGGGCATGTTTATGAATGTAATCCGTGAGGTCTTAGGCCCGCACTACTCGCCACGCGAGATTCATTTTGAGCATACCCGTCCTGAAATGTGGCAGGAACACAGTAAATTGTTTAATGCAGCAGTATTTTTCGAGCAGCCGTTTAACTCGATCGTGCTGTGTAAAAAAGATTTACAGCTCAGCATGCCGCTGCATGATCCGCTGTTGCTGAATGTGATGTTGGATACGCTGCATTTACTCAACCTCGCCACCCCGCTACAAAGTTTGGCCGATCAAGTC
>JASLJB010000120.1 GCA_030152605.1 Acinetobacter sp.
TGAACTTCAGCTGGCTTAGCGCTGAGAGTTTTCATGAACCACTACCTATTATAGTTGGTTTGGACGATGAAACCTGTCCAAACAAAATGGAGACGAGATTTTAAACCAAAGCTAGACGAACTACAATGGGTAGATGCATTAGACTGGGATTATTTTAGACTTTACATAAATTATGCTTGAAGCCACTCGGTTTTCTAACAAACTGAGTCTTGCCAACAAATTAAGTCACATTGTGCGCTGGATTTTTCCATATAATTGCTTACACCGTTTCGTTGTTTTGGGGTCAAATCATGCTTGCCTTGCTTCCTTTATATGTCACCAGTGGTGAACCCGCTGGCATCGGTCCGGATATTTGTCTGAGTTTGGCGGATCGTGTTGCTGAGCGTCCAATCGTGGTGTTGGCAGATCGTACGCTGTTGCAACAGCGCGCCGAGATGCTGGGGCTTGCTATTGAAATCGTGGATTATCAAGGCCAAAGCCAAGCTGCTGCCCTCGGTCAACTGTATGTGGAACATATCCCTTTACAGCGCGAAGTGCTGTTGGGGCAACTCGATCCTGCCAATGCTGGCTATGTATTAGAACAACTACAACGTTCAGCCGACTATGCAATGCAAGGGCGTAGTGTCGGGGTTGCGACCGCACCGGTACAGAAGTCCGTGATCAACGATGCCGGCATCGCCTTTAGTGGTCATACTGAGTTTTATCAACAATGTGCTGCTGTTGAGCGCGTGGTGATGATGTTGGCAACTAAAAACTTACGTGTTGCTTTGGTGACCACGCATCTGCCGTTACGAGAGGTGGCCGATGCGATTACGACATCGCGTTTGACCCAAGTGATCGATATCTTGCTGCATGATTTAAAAAGTAAATTTAAATTGGCACAGCCGCGCATCTTGGTCTGTGGACTTAATCCGCATGCCGGCGAGGGCGGTTATCTGGGGCATGAAGAAATCGACACCATCAATCCAGTACTGGAAACCTATCGGGCACAAGGGCTTGATCTGAGTCTGTGTTTGCCTGCGGATACTTTATTTACCCCTGAACATCTACAACATGCAGATGCGGTGTTGGCGATGTATCACGATCAGGGTTTACCTGTGCTAAAATCGCAGGGCTTTGGCGAAGCCATCAATATCACTCTGGGCTTGCCGTTTATCCGCACCTCTGTGGACCATGGTACGGCACTGTCACTGGCCGGTACAGGACAGGCAAAGTCTTCAAGTTTGCACGTCGCTGTGGACTTGGCACTTGAGTTAGCACGCCAATAAGCCTTTAACACCTTTCATTAAGCTCATCAATTACGTCATGTTGGACCTGTTTTATGTATCAAATTAATGCCCTAAACCCCAAAGATGAAGGGCATCAAGCTCGGAAACGTTTTGGCCAAAACTTCTTACATGATCAAGGGGTGATCGCCAAAATCGTGCGCGCGGTCAATCCACGTGCCGGTGAAAATCTGGTCGAAATCGGTCCAGGTTTGGCCGCACTGACTGCGCCGCTGATCGGCGAGTGTGATGCTTTGACGGTGATCGAGCTGGACCGTGATTTGGCCAAAGGCTTGCCGGGTCGTGTGCCGCATCCTGAGCGTTTGACCATCATTGAAAGTGATGCGCTCAAGTTTGATTTCAATACTTTATTCAAAGAAGATCAGCCGCTACGTGTAGTCGGTAATCTCCCTTATAATATTTCCACGCCTTTGCTGTTTCATCTCTTGACCTTTGGCGGTCAAATCAAAGACATGCACTTTATGTTGCAAAAAGAAGTGGTCGACCGTATTACCGCGGTGCCAAACACCAAAGAGTATGGGCGTTTGTCGGTGATGATTCAGTACTACTGCAAACCGACGTTCTTGTTTGAAGTGGCGCCGGGTTCCTTCAATCCGCCACCGAAAGTGACCAGTGCGATTTTCCGTTTAGCGCCGTATCAAGAAAAACCGATCGTGGCGCAAAACGAAAAAGCCTTGGCGCGTTTGGTTGGTCACGTCTTTACCCAACGTCGTAAAACCTTGCGCAATAGCTTAAAAGGCATGTTGCAAGAGGGTGCCTTTGAACGTACTGGTATTGATCCGATGGCACGTCCAGAGACCTTGAGCTTGGCGCAATTCGTGGCACTGTCTGATGAAGTGGTGGCCTAAGTGGCACGCTATAACTATGTGATTGGGGATGTGCAAGGCTGTTTCGCCGCGCTGAAGGACTTACTCAAAAGCATTCAGTTCGATGCGAATCAGGACTTTATCTGGTTTGCGGGTGACTTGGTGGCGCGTGGTGAAGACTCACTCGGTACTTTACGCTTTGTGAAAAAACTGGTCGATCGTGGTGTGGCGGCAACGGTATTGGGCAATCATGACTTGAACCTCTTGGCCTGTGCGCGTGGCATCAAAAACATCAAAGCCAAAGACCAGACCCAAGATCTGATCGATGCCATCGACAGTGATGATTTGATTGATTGGTTACGGCATCAACCGCTGTGTCTGATGCCGAATGCCAATACGATTTTAACCCATGCCGGTATTCCTCTGAACTGGAGCGCGGCGCAGACGCTTGCTTTGGCCAAAGAAGTTGAAGCGGTGTTGCGTAGCGGTGACTTTGAAAAGGTCGATGCCTATCTGAGTGCCATGTATGGCGCAACGCCAACGCGTTGGTCAGATGATCTCGAGGGGCAGGATCGCCTCCGCGTGATTACCAACTACTTGACGCGGATGCGCTTGACTGATGCCGAAGGCAATATGGAGTTTGAGTTTAAGGATGCGCTAGATGCACCGATGCCAGCAGGCTTTCAGCCTTGGTTTGAGTATCCATCGCAAACGGCTAAAACCCATCAAATCATCTTTGGTCACTGGGCGGCGTTGCAGGGAAAACGTGTCTCTGCGCAGATCCAAAACGTGGATGGCGGTTGTGTTTGGGGTGAGCAATTGATCGCATATCGCCTTGAAGATCAACAGACTTTTGCGGTGGAAAATCCTTTGTTTTAAGCAGCTTTCTGCATGCGTCTTGGGTTGAACTTGGCGCATAAAAAAGCACCCTGTTGATGAGATCAGCAGGGTGCTTTTTTGAGACTGGGTACAGTAATCGCTTATCTTAAAAATAAAATAAACGAGGGCAACCAGATCGCGGTGAATACCGCATTAACCGCCATCCCAAAGGCGGCATAACGACCCGCCACTGGACCACGTTGCCATGCTTGTGCGGTGCCAATCGCATGTGCGGCGAGGCCCAATGCCAAACCTGAAGCACGTTCATCATTGATATTTTTCAAGATCACCGATGAAAATGCCGCACCGATTAAGCCGGACAAAATTACAATTAAAATGGTTTTGTCGATCGGTGAGTCGAGCAGGGTCGCGATATTAATCGCAATCGGCGTGGTCACTGCGCGGGTGGAGAAGGCCATGATTTCAGGATGAGACAAATGCAGTAAATAGGCCAAGCTCATCGGTAGGACAACGGCACTGATACTGGCAAATAATAAAATCCCCAAAATGGACTTGAGGGGTAAATCATCATAGCGCATCGCGGCCAACGGAATCGCCAAAGCCACGGTGACATAGCCGAGCAGGTGACTAAACAGTTGATTGACCTCACCAGCATAGTGTTGATACGGAATATTAAACACCGCCAAAAGTCCAACCACAAAGCACATGCTGATCACCAGCACCGGCACTTGTGGTAATTTTTTATTGATTGGCTTTGCGAGTAAATAGGCCAAGAGGGTAATCGAAAACCCGGTTAGAATACTCAACATCTTCGATCTCCTAGAGCCATTTCTTGGCCATTTTGGCGTAAATCCAAAGTGGAATCAGGGTGCTCACCCCCATAATAAATAAGAATATTGGGATTTCCTTGCCCATATGAATCATGGTGATCAATGAGCCTGCACAGACCGGGAGGAATGCAAAGGCACTTTCTTTCATCAATGTATTATTGCAATCGAGGATACGCGGCGATATCTTTCGAGTTTTTCGCCAGATCAGTAAACAAATCAGTAAGCTGAGTAAGCCAACCAAATTGCCCAACTCGGGGAAATTGACTTGGGTCATGAGCCAGACGGATACTTCACGAAATATGATGATCAGTGACAGGGTCATGCACCATGCCATCCAGTCAATCTGCTTTAAATATGTTGTCATAGCTCTTCTAATTTTAAAACGTGACTTCTCACGTTTTAACTGATTTCAGGTTTAATTTCAAATGCTTCGAGTGGACGTTCGAATTTTTTTGCATGTTCACCCAAGATTTCATGGAGCGGTAAATGCGCTTGTTTGATCAATTGCTCCAACTTATGTGGGGCGATGATCACACTTAATTGGATATCGCCGTGCTCATTGTGTTGCTCCGACTGGATCACATTCAGCGCATATAACTGCGTGCGGAGCTTGCCGTAGGCGGGTTTGAGCAGTAGATCAAACTGTTGTAACTGTCCCATCAGACATTCTTGCACCGCTTGACGCAGCAGATCTAAACCTTGGCTGGCATGTGCTGAGACATAGACCCGTTCGGGTTGATGCGGTTCACGATAAATAATCTTGGCGGCTTCACCGCTGAGATCAATTTTGTTATAGACCCTTAATGTCGGTACATCCGCGCCAATTTCTTTGAGTACGCCTTCAACTGCTTCAATTTGTTCCAACATATCGGGACTGCTGCTGTCGATCACATGCAGCAGTAGTGTGGCTTCGAGGGTTTCTTCGAGCGTGGCTTTAAAGGATTCGACCAAGGCATGCGGTAGATTACGTACAAAACCCACCGTGTCTGCCAGCACCAAGGCACCGATACCATCCCAGTTTAAGCGTCTCAGGGTTGGGTCCAGTGTGGCAAACAATTGATCCGCGGCATAGACTTCAGAGTCTGCCAAGATATTGAATAGGGTGGATTTTCCGGCGTTGGTATAGCCCACCAGTGACACGGTCGGCACGGAAGCTTTTTGCCGTGCAGCACGACCCTGCATCCGAGTTTGACGGACTTTTTCCAGTTTATCTTTGAGCTGACCCATGCGGATTCGTAGTAAACGACGGTCGGTTTCAAGTTGTGATTCACCCGGGCCGCGTAAGCCGATCCCGCCTTTTTGACGTTCTAAATGCGTCCAACCGCGTACCAAACGCGTCGATAAATGCTCAAGTTGCGCCAACTCAACTTGGAGTTTCCCCTCATGGGTGCGCGCGCGCTGCGCAAAGATATCTAAAATCAAACCTGTACGGTCAACGACACGACATTCTACGATGCGTTCTAAGTTACGTTCTTGGGCCGGGGTGAGGCTGTGGTCAACAATCACCAGTTCAGCTTCATGTTGTTCAACCAGCTCAGCCAACTCTTGGGCTTTGCCTGAACCGATAAATAATTTGGGATCGGGTCTGACCCGTGTGGCTTGGACGTGTTGTATAATTTCTGCGCCTGCAGATTGGGCCAATAATCGAAATTCTTCCGCGTCTAAATCTTCTAATAATTGTACACTTACGCTAACCAAGATTGCGCGTTCACCACCCTGGTATCGATCAAAGTATTCCACAGATATAAAAACTCACATTGCAATAAAATGACATTCTAAAGTAATTTGTCGCTTTAGTACGCAATTCGACTTAAAGAATTGCAAGAAAAATTTTGGACAGTAAAATCAAACTACCTGCATATAAGATGATATAACCTAATAGCTTAGACAAACTGAATGCCGCGTGGATTTGGTGAGTTTGTGCATGTAATTTTGAGCTTGGCATGTATAGGTATCCTTTTCCAAAGTACGGTTGCTTTACATGTTTTTGATGGATAACGCCAATTAAACTGGCATAAAAATCAGTATATTCTGTGTTTTTCTAAGCTTTGCAACTTCATGTATAGGTGTATACTCTGTCGTGTAAATTACAGACACACGTTCTTGTTTAGTGAATATTTATGACTCAACACGCTAAAAATCGTTCAAAAAAAATAAGTCCGCTCTCAAAGTTGTTTTTATATAGTAAGAAAGTCGCCACCGGTAGCTTAGTGCTCTCGGAAGGTTTTTATTTGGTGTTTCGACATCAGCTTTATAAAGATCCCGACAATCCCGTCAATACCCGCTATGTGCAATATTTTTGCCGTCGCCTCTGTGATGTGTTTAATATCGATGTGCGCCTGCATGGTGAGGTGTCACGTGAGCCTGCGCTGTGGGTGAGTAACCATGTCTCATGGCTCGATGTTGCGGTCTTGGGTTCCGGTGCTCGGGTATTCTTTCTCGCCAAAGCTGAGATCCAGAAGTGGCCGGTGTTTGGGGCCTTGGCCAAGGGCGGTGGCACCTTATTTATCAAGCGTGGTTCAGGCGATTCACAGCGGATTCGTGAGCAAATCACCGCGTTCCTGAAACAAGATATTCCGGTACTGTTTTTTCCAGAAGCCACCACCACCGATGGTCGTCAAGTCAAGAAAGTGCATGGTCGGATCTTGGGAGCCGCGATTGAAGCGCAGAAACCGATTCAAGTCTGTTTGATTTGTTACGTCAATAAACACGGTGAATTGGATACTGTTGCACCCTTTATTGGTGAGATCAGCTTTGCTGAACACATCATGGCGGTGCTCGAGATGCCGAAAGTCACCGCACATTTAAAAACGTTGCCTGCGATCGATGTTGCAGGGCATAGCGTCGAAAGTCTGACCCGAGAAGTACAAGGCGCGATGCGTCAGGGCTTGGCCGAATTACAACAAGAGGTACTCAAGCTTCCCGCTTAAGCATGATGCTGAGGGGTGTTGAGGTGAAAAGCCAAAAACTGGCTTACATATAGCCTTCGATTGGTAGCCAAGATAGCATTTTGACTCCGGCTTTTTGCCACCATTTCATTTTTGGTTCTTTAAAGTAGGTTTTCATGCCTTGTGGGGTTTGGCGTTGCCAATTGATGTTGTTTTCTGCATCGAGTACCAACTTATAGGCATACTTTTTTAGATTGGCATCAATGGTCTTATGCACTTCCGCGGCCAGTGGCGGGCTATTTAAGATTACGCCAATTTCACTGTTGAGGTTGGCCGAGCGCGGGTCAAAGTTAAACGAGCCGATAAAGACTTGCTTCTCATCCACCGCCATCAGTTTGGCATGCAGACTAGAACGACTCAGCCCTTTGAGGTTGATCTTGGCTTTGCGAGACAACTCTTTAGTATCGGCATTCAGCTCTTCGTCAGGTAAGGCCGGTAAAAACTCATACAGTTCAACACCATTTTTTAGTAAGTCGACGCGATATTTGGCATAGAAGGCATGCACCAAGGCCACGTCATTGGCTTTAAACGAGTTGGTCAAGATACGAACTTGAACGCCTTCCTCTGCCAGTTCAC
This sequence comes from Acinetobacter sp., assembly GCA_030152605.1. Lineage (GTDB taxonomy): Bacteria > Pseudomonadota > Gammaproteobacteria > Pseudomonadales > Moraxellaceae > Acinetobacter. The sequence goes on from JASLJB010000120.1 coordinate 7,287, forward strand.
TGATCTTCTCCTCGCCTTGTTTTTGCGGCACAAAGTAGGCTGAGATCAGGTCGACATTTTGTTCTGGCGCATCTAGGTTTTTGATCATTTGAAAGTTAATGTGCTGTTCTTTCTTGGATTTTGACTTGATTTTGTCCGGTGGATCTTTGACCACTTCCGCTTTGACCCAATCCCAACTGGAGTGATGATTGAGCCAGTTCTCAAAGTCATTGGAACGATTGCTAAAATCTAAATAATTTTGCACCGTGACCAATTCATAGTGTTCGGTGAGCTGTTGTTTCAGCCCCTCATAACGGAGCGTATATTGATTCGGACTGACGATTTGTTGCACTGGAAAGGCGTAGTCGTCGTTCCAGTACTCATCAAAGGAATGATTAATATCATCGACCGCTTGACCCACCAGCATCACATCAACATCAGAAAATTGATAATTATCGCTGACATTATAATAGTGGTTACTCATATTGCGACCACCGATCAAGGCAATCTGCTGATCAGCGGTAAAGGTTTTATTATGCATACGTCGATTAACGCGCTTGAGATCAAATAGCCAATCGAGTGGACGTAGGTGTCTAAAGCCATAGGGATTAAATAGTTTGACTTCGATATTGGTATGCTGATTGAGGGCCAAATAAATCGCTTCCATCTTTTTGGCGTTATTATCATCGATCAATAAGCGTACTTTGACTCCGCGATCTGCGGCCTGAATAATTTTATACAGCGCCAAGGCACCGATTTTATCGTTATCCCAAATATAATATTGTAGGTCTAAGCTTTTTTCAGCTTTATCAATTAAATGGATTCGTGCTGAAATGGCATCGAGTGGGTCATATAATACGTGGTAGCCGGTAAGTTCTGGATTTGCATCTTTCACTGGGCGAATGGTTTTGGACAACGTGGTCTGCGAAGTGTCGATATCATGCGCATATTCGAACTTAATCGGTTGCTGTTTCGGTAAGGTACTGCACCCCGAAATCGTCAGCAAAATCAGCATGCTTAATTGAACGCCGTGACGATTTAATTGACCCATGCCAGTCCGCACTTTGTTATCGATTTGATGTTTTTGAATGGTAGTATTGAAGGTTCGAGACATAATATCTTCAGCGGGTACAGTGGAAAGAGTATAATCAGCAATGCTTAAAAGATAAACATGATTTATTTTCCAAATAATTGAGACCCTATATGTGGACAACAAACCCTGTAATTTTATGCTTTTATATCA
>JASLJB010000124.1 GCA_030152605.1 Acinetobacter sp.
TTTCCCTTCGCGATGTCCAGCACCTTTATCAAGCTGTCTTTTTTTGGCAAAACGATTGTTGCCATCCATGATGATGGCAACATGCTGGGGGGGACTTGCCTCGTTAGATGCAGTCATTCAATATTAGACCTTCAACAATTCAGCTTCTTTTGCGGCTAAACGCTTGTCCACTTCTGCAACAAACTTATCCGTGATTTTTTGAACATCATCACCTGCACGACGTTCATCATCTTCAGAAATTTCTTTATCTTTCAACAAAGATTTGATATCACCCAAAACATCACGACGGATGTTACGAATCGCAACTTTGGCATTTTCAGCTTCAGTACGTGCAACTTTCTGCATATCACGACGAGTTTCTTCAGTCAGTGCCGGCAGTGGTACACGAATCGAATCCGCGCTAATCGGGTTAAGACCCAAGTCGCTTTCACGGATCGCTTTATCGATTGCAGAGACCATGGTACGTTCAAATGGTTGAACCAATAAAGTACGCGAGTCTTCAACCCCGACGTTGGCCACTTGATTGAGTGGAACATCAGAACCATAGTAAGAAACCATCACGCCATTTAAGATCGATGGGTGTGCACGACCTGTACGTACTTTTGCAAAACCTTGCTCGAGAGACTCAAGCGTTTTTTGCATACGTTCTTCACTGTCTTTCTTAAGATCGTTAATCATAAGATCTTCCTTACTTATTTATTCAAAAGTGGGTAAATTAAAAATGTGCCAGTATAATGAGCTTTACAGCTTAGGTACACGAGTTTGTGACATGAGTTCCTTCTTTTTCACCCATGACCACAGAAAGTAAAGCATTGGATTTATTCATATCAAATACTTGTAAAGGCACGTTGTGATCACGGCATAAACAAATCGCGGTTAAATCCATCACACCCAATTTCTCATCCAAGATTTGATCAAAAGTGAGCTGATCATATTTAACTGCATCTTCGAATTTACTTGGATCTTTGTTATATACACCATCAACTTTGGTGGCTTTTAGGATCAATTTCGCTTCAATTTCAATGCCACGCAAACAAGCAGCGGTATCTGTGGTAAAGAATGGGTTGCCTGTACCTGCAACAAAGACGCAAACTTCACCTTGAGATAAATGACGAATCGCATCACGGCTTGAGTAGGATTCTACCACCGTACCGATTGGCAATGCCGACATCAAACGCGTTTTAATGTTACGACGTACCAAGGCATCACGTAGCGCCAAACCGTTCATCACGGTCGCCAACATACCCATTTGATCGCCAGTCACACGTCCAACTAGGCCGTCTTTTTGCAACTGACTGCCGCGGTATAAGTTACCACCACCCACGACGATGCCAACTTGCACACCTAAGCCCACTAAGTGAGCAATCGACAATGACATTTGGTCAAGCACTTGGGCATCAATACCCATATCTTTATTTCCAGCGAGCGCCTCACCTGAAAGTTTTAACAAGATTCGTGAATAACGAGGATTTTTGGAATCTGACATCTCTAACGCTCCGCAACTGTATATTTAATATGCAACACTCTGGATCACACTTCACTTTCTACGCTTTACAGTAAAGTCGGCCACTTAGGCCGACTTTACTTGAATCAATTTAGCAAATAAGTCGTACTCATCTGCATCTGTAATTTCAACTTCCAGCAGATCACCTGCTTTAATACGAGTTCGGTCGATATCTTCCACAAAGACATGACCATCAATTTCGGGTGCATCCGCATACGAACGGGCGACAGCAACAGGAAACTCTTCCTCAAGCTCATCCACCAACACCGTCATCACTTGACCGATACGTTTTTGCAACTTCGCAGTCGAAATCTGCTGCTGAACTTGCATAAATCGTTCATAACGCTCTTGTTTGATTTCTTCAGGCACATGATCCGGTAAGTCATTTGCCGTGGCACCTTCAACTGGTGAGTAGGTAAAGCAACCGACACGATCCAGCTGAGCTTGCTGCAACCAATCAAGCAACTGTAGGAAATCTTCTTCGGTTTCGCCTGGGAAGCCGACCACAAAGGTAGAACGAATCACCAATTCAGGACACTTTTCACGCCATAACTGTAGACGTGCCAAGGTGTTTTCACTATGTGCTGGTCGCTTCATCAATTTTAAGATTTTAGGACTGGCGTGCTGAAAAGGGATATCGAGATAAGGAAGGATCTTGCCTTGTGCCATCAAATCGATCACTGCATCGACATGTGGATACGGATAGACATAGTGCAAACGCACCCAAATGCCTAACTGGCCTAATGCAGCACACAGATCCAAGAACTTGGTCTTGACCGGCTGACCATCCCAAAAATCCAATTTGTATTTGGTGTCCACACCATAGGCCGAAGTATCTTGGGAGATCACCAAGACTTCTTTAACGCCTGCATTTTTTAGTGCCTGCGCTTCACTCAGCACTGAGCCGACTGGACGTGAGACCAAGTCGCCGCGCATGCTTGGGATAATACAAAAAGTACAACGGTGGTTACAGCCTTCGGAGATTTTGAGATAAGCATAATGCTTCGGCGTCAGGCGAATGCCCTGCGCTGGAACCAAATCAATAAAAGGATTGTGTTGCGGTGGTGCAGGCACGTACTCATGTACCGCCTCCATCACATCTTGATATGCAGCAGCACCCGTCACTTTAAGGACATTCGGATGCATCTTGCGAATTTTTTCTTCGTCTTTACCTAAACAACCGGTCACGATCACGCGACCATTTTCATGCATGGCTTCGCCAATCGCATCGAGGGATTCTTGAACTGCAGATTCAATAAAACCACATGTATTGACAACCACTAAATCAGCACCATCATAATTTGATGCGACGTCATAACCCTCAGTTTTTAACTGAGTTAAAATTCGTTCAGAATCGACCAATGCCTTAGGACAACCTAAAGAAACAAAACCGACTTTGGGGGATTTCATGAATTCACGCTCCACTGGAATGCGCGTATTGTATGACTTTTCTCAATATAAAAACAGCCGAAATCCACACTCTTTCCAATCTGCACCAAAATATTGCAACTTTTTTACAATTTGTTTATTTTGCACTACTTTGAGTCATGCAGGTTTATAATCATGCTCACTTTCAGAACGCTGACGCCAACCCATCAAAAATATTCTAATTTATTCGGGTTTTTTTCAACGAGATTGATTTATTCAAACCATGTTGGCGCACATATTGCTTTATTGAGTCCACTTTGAGTCGATAATATGTCCCATTATGGGGAAAACCAAACAAACCAATGCCAGCGCTGCGCTATTTTAATACAGGACCTCTGGATCAATGCAAAATTATCCAACGATCGACTACCGACTCTTGGTTGATAATTTAACCACCGCCATCCTTTTGGTTGACCGAGATTTAAATATTTTTTATTTGAACTCTGCCTGTGAAGCACTGTTTGATATTAGTTTATTGCGTGCATCAGGCCAATCTGTACTCAATATCCTGCATGCAGCCAATGATAGTTTCAACACCCACGAAGCTTTACTCAACACCTTGAATAAAGGTCAAGCCTATACACGTCGTGAAGCCACGATTATCGTCAACTTTAAAGACGTGCATGTTGATTATTCGGTTTCACAACTCAACTCGGGCAAAGCCAACCACCCTTTACTATTGATCGAACTGAATCCGATTGATCGGATGCTTAAAATTGCCAAGGAAGACAACCTCATCCAGCAGCATCAAGTGACTCGGCAATTGATCCGCGGGGTCGCGCATGAAATCAAAAATCCACTCGGTGGAATTCGCGGCGCAACTCAACTCTTAGCACGCAGCCTCAATGATCCACAATATACTGAATTTACCGATGTCATCATCAGTGAAGTCGACCGTCTCAGAACCCTCGCAGACACCATGTTGGGTTCACGACAACTCCCAAGTTATCACTTGGTCAATATCCACGAACCCTTAGAACGGGTTCGCTCACTGATCGTCAATCAAACCAAAAAGAAAATTAAAATTACCCGCGACTATGATTTGTCGCTGCCTGAGATACTTGCAGATCGCGATCAACTGATACAAGTCATGCTAAATATTAGTGTCAATGCCGTACAGGCCATGACTGAAAATAAAGCCTTTTATCAAGATCGCCACCCAGAGCAACAAGCTGCTCTGACACTCAGGACTCGAATTCAACGTTTGGTGACTATTAATAGTGTTTTACACAAATCGACCATTCGGATTGATATTGAAGATAACGGCCCGGGTATTCCAGAGGAACTCCTTGAGGCTGTTTTTTATCCTTTGGTTTCTGGCCGCGCCAAAGGCACAGGCTTAGGCTTAAGTATTGCTCAAAATATTATGCACCAACATAACGGCATGATTGCTTGCCAATCCATTGCTGGGAAAACCACTTTTAGTCTTTATTTACCCTGGGAGTCGAACCATGTCACAACATAAAATTTGGGTGATTGATGATGATCGTGCGATGCGCTGGGTCTTAGAAAAAACATTCAAAGAAGAAGGCTTCGATGTCACCAGTTTCGAAGATGCCCAATCTGCACTCGATGATATTGCCCAAAATACGCCAGATGTGATCTTAACCGACATCCGCATGCCGGGCATCGATGGACTGACCTTTTTAGGCAAAGTTAAAAATAATTATCCAGACTTGCCTGTGATTATTATGACGGCGCATTCTGATCTTGAATCAGCCGTGTCAAGCTATCAAACCGGTGCCTTTGAATATCTACCCAAACCCTTTGATATCGATGAAGCTCTGGCCTTGGTCAATCGCGCCATCATGCATATCAACAAACTACAACAACAAGAGTCTGCCAAAGCCGCACCGATTCAATCCACTGAAATTATTGGTGAATCTCCTGCCATGCAGGAAGTCTTCCGCGCCATTGGCCGACTTTCACAATCGCATATTACTGTGCTGATCAATGGTGAATCCGGCACAGGGAAAGAGCTTGTTGCACAGGCCTTGCACCGCCACTCCCCACGCAGCAGCAAACCCTTTATTGCCTTAAACATGGCGGCGATCCCCAAAGATCTGATCGAAACTGAACTTTTTGGGCATGAGAAAGGCGCCTTTACCGGTGCCAATAGTCAGCGCCAAGGACGATTTGAACAAGCCAATGGCGGCACCTTGTTCCTCGATGAAATTGGCGATATGCCATTTGAAACCCAAACACGTCTACTGCGCGTACTCGCAGATGGTGAATTTTATCGTGTTGGTGGGCATATCCCGGTGCGGGTTAATGTCCGAATCGTGGCTGCAACTCATCAAGATCTTGAAAAATTGGTACATGATGGCCGCTTCCGCGAAGACTTATATCATCGCCTTAACGTGATTCGCATCCACATTCCGAAACTTGCACATCGTAGCGAAGATATTCCGATGTTGGCGCAGCACTTTTTGGCCAGCGCAGGTAAAGAACTCGGCGTCAGTCCCAAGATCTTGCGTCAAGAAACCCAAGAATATATGCAAAAGCTGCCATGGCCGGGCAACGTACGACAACTTGAAAACACCTGCCGTTGGCTCACGGTGATGATCACCAGCCGTGAAGTCTATCCCGAAGATTTACCGACTGAACTCAAACAGATTCCGATTCAAAAAACTGCTGAATCTCAACCTGTTGAACAACTTGTCGTAGCTGCTCCAGAGCAAGAATGGGATGAGCTGCTCGGACGCTGGGCGATGCAGAAACTAAAAAATGGGGAAATGAAAATTTTAGATATCGCTTCACCGATGTTTGAGCGTACTTTAATTACCGCTGCACTCACCCAAACCCGGGGCCGAAAACGTCATGCCGCCGAACTACTGGGCTGGGGACGTAATACCTTAACTCGCAAACTCAAAGACTTGGGCATGGACTCAACCGATGATGAAGATGAAGAAGAAACAAAAGCCACTTTAGCTGAGTAGACGCTGCCCATCTCACACCACAGCAGCAAGCTCACAACAACACAAACAAAAAGAAAGCCTCAATTTAAATTGAGGCTTTCTTTATGGATCGAGTCACAGTTCATTTATCGATATAAAGCGAGCGTAAACAATACTTTGCTTACCCTCACTTGATCTGATTAACGCTGTTCGATCGGTGTGACTTTACGCAATTCTGGACCGGTATATTCAGCACTTGGGCGAATAATACGGTTGTCTGCACGCTGCTCCATGACATGTGCCGCCCAACCTGTTACACGGCTCATCACAAAGATTGGCGTGAATAGTTTGGTCGCGATATCCATGAAGTGATAAGCCGAAGCATGGAAAAAGTCTGCATTACAGAACAATTTCTTTTCACGCCACATGACTTCTTCACAACGCACAGATACTGGATATAGAACCGTATCACCCACATCTTTGGCCAAACGCTCAGACCACAACTTGATGATGTCGTTACGTGGATCATTGTCTTTGTAGATCGCATGACCGAAGCCCATGATCTTTTCTTTACGCGCAAGCTTGCCTAACATTTCTTGTTCAGCTTGCTCTGCAGAAGTCCAGTTTTCGATCATTTCCATCGCAGCTTCGTTGGCACCGCCATGCAAAGGACCGCGCAGTGAACCAATCGCACCAGTAATACATGAATGCATATCCGACAAAGTCGATGCACATACACGCGCTGTAAAGGTCGAAGCGTTGAATTCGTGCTCAGCATACAAGATCAAAGACACGTTCATGACTTGTTCATGCAATTCATTTGGTTTTTCACCGCGTAATAAATGCAAGAACTGCGCGCCGATAGAATCATCATCGGTGTTTTCTTCGATGCGAACACCATCATGGCTGTAGCGATACCAATAACAAATGATCGCCGGCAAGGTCGCTAGGATACGATCGGCAACATCTTGCTGCTGGTCGAAACTGGCTTCAGTTTCCAAGTTACCTAGCATGGATACGCCAGTACGCATCACATCCATCGGATGTGAATCCGCAGGGATACGCTCGAGTACATCTTTGAGTGCTTGAGGTAATACACGTAAAGATTTTAATTTTGCTTTATATGTTTTGAGCTGTTCAGCTGTTGGCAATTCACCAAAGAAGATCAGATAAGCCACTTCTTCAAATTGGCAATTTTCTGCAAGGTCTTTGACATCATAACCACGGTAGGTTAAACCTGCGCCACTTTTCCCTACAGTCGACAATGCCGTTTTTCCAGCAACTTGTCCACGCAACCCTGCGCCTGTGAGTACTTTTCCTTCAGCCATCTCAGCTCTCCTGCTTAAACAATTTATCTAAAGTATTTTCAAAAGTATGATAATCAAGGAATTCATACAGCTCTTTACGTTGCTGCATTTGATCTAACACATTGACTTGTGTGCCATTTTTACGAATTGACTGCATCACTTCCAAAGCGGCTTTTTGCATCGCACGGGTTGGAGAAAGTGGATATAGCACCATGCTGATGCCCTGCTCACCCAACTCATCTACAGTGTAATACGGGGTATCACCGAACTCAGTGATATTTGCCAATACCGGCACACCGACTGCATCGCAGACTGTTCTGTACATGGTGATATCTGTCATGGCTTCAGCAAAAATAGCATCGGCACCCGCTTCAACGCAGGCACATGCACGATCAATTACCGCTTGTAGACCTTCTTTTTGCAAGGCATCAGTACGTGCCATCACCACAAAGTTCGAATCTGTTTTCGCATCGACTGCGGCTTTGATCCGGTCAACCATTTCTTGTTGGGTGACGATTTCTTTGTTAGGACGATGACCACAACGCTTTTGCGCGACCTGATCTTCGATGTGTACCGCAGCAGCGCCAGCACGAATCATCTCTTTAACACTACGTGCGATATTGAATGCACCACCCCAACCGGTATCAATATCCACCAATAACGGTGTATCCACACGTTCAGTAATACGACGAACATCTTCAAGGACATTGTCTAAACTTGTGATCCCCAGATCAGGTAAACCATAGGAGTAGTTTGCAACTCCCGCACCTGATACATAAATCGCTTTATAACCGACTTGCTTTGCCATCATCGCAGCGTAAGCGTTTACTGTCCCAATAATCTGTAATGGTTTTTCGATTTCTATTGCTTGTCTAAATCTTAAACCTGCAGACGTTTGTGCTGTCATATTCCCTTCCACAGTATTCACTTTATTTATCGAATTTTGAGTATAGCCTCAAAAATATGAACTTATATGACTTTTTAGGTCAAAAGCTCTAAAACTTTAGTCACAGCGGTCACAATATTTTTTCAAACAGCTGGTCAAGTTAATATGTAAATAGCTAACTTTAGCAGCAGAATTTTATTGACTTATTTGCTACAATCTGTACAACCTATTAATTCTTTTATTCTAGTGACTTATGAGTAAATGTTTCGCGGAGATGGAAATTTCTGGCCACAACTCCCCACAAACACGCCGTGGTCACCAACGTCGTCTCGCATTGTTAGAATGTGCCAGCACGCTATTTTTAGAGCACGGTTTTGATGCCGTTTCACTCGATGATATTGTCAATCTTGCCGGCGGATCAAAAACCTCGATCTACAAATATTTTGGCAATAAAGAAGGGTTGTTTGTTGCGATTTGCGACTTTCGCATTGCTATTTTTTTCAAAGATATTTGCCCAGCCTTTGAACAAAGCAAAGATGATTTGCGTGCCTATCTGATCCGAAATTTAAATAATTTTTATCAACATCTCATTCAACCCGAAAATGCTGCTTTTTATCGCCTCATTATTGAACGCACCAAGACCACACCTGAGCTTGCGCATTACATTTATACGCAAGGTCCAAAAATGATTCAAACCGCCATCGCTAAGGCGCTTGAAAATGCACACAATCAAAATATCATTGACTGTCCGCAGCCTTTATTCTCTGCGCAACTCTATCTTGGCATCATTCATACCCTTGAATGGAAAACGCTGATGGGCATCGACATTTCAAAAGATGACCCTGAAATACAAGCTTATTTTGAATACTGTGTTGATCGCTTTTTAGATGGTCATCAAAGACTGTAATTTTTTGCATTTCTTATAAATTAGAGTATATTAGGCGATTCTCCTTTTTTTAATCAATCAACCAACAATAGATTGCTGGTCAATTTCCTATTGGCGCAACAATGATTGTGGAGTGACCATGGCATTACGACATTT
>JASLJB010000167.1 GCA_030152605.1 Acinetobacter sp.
CAAAGTACCGAAAAAATGCTTCGCAAATTCGATGCTAAATAAATGAGAAGAAGTTACTAAAAAGAATTGTTTGGATTGGGAGATTAAGCTTTTAGAGTTCAATGGTGAAGCGAATCACATTCATATTTTGATTGAAATGCACCCCAATATTATGCCAAGTAAATTTATTAATAATCTAAAAACAGTATCAAGTCGCTTGATTAGAAAAGAATTTGCCGATGAACTAAAACCCTATTATTGGAAGCCAGTTTTATGGACAAGGGCATATTGTTTATTGACCACTGGTGGTTCAACAATAGATACCATTCGCCAGTATATTGAGAAGCAAGAGCGACCAAGCTAATCGCTTGCTAAGCTATTCATCCCCACCTGAGAAGTACTGCTTCGCAAGAAAGATTATAGATGGGGAATTTCGCTAATTTAGTTAAAACTTATAGATCTACTTGGACTTAGGCGCTGTATTCGTCGATCAGTGCATAAATCTGTCGGATGGTGGCCAGCGAGAGTTTGACTTTTTCGCCTTGAAGCAGTTTTTCCAACTGATCAATACATTGCAGTAAAGCGCTGGTTTGATGTGGGCCATGATTGAGCAGATAGTCAATGATCTGCGCATCAAAGTGCAGACCGCGTCGGGTCAATACTGACTGCATCAAGGCTTGGCGATCGGCCAATGATTCACCATTGGGCACATGCACGCTCACGGCTTGATTGAGTCGTGAGCGTAAATCAGAGAGTTCGAGCTTGAGTTCTTTAGGGGCAAAGCGTGATGAAAATACCAATTGACCGCCACTTTGATTGTGGTTGTTGATCAAATGAAATACTGCTTTTTGCCAATGCGGTACACCGATGATGGCCTCTATATCATCTAAGGCCACCAAGTCATAACTTTCCAATGAGGTGATGGCTTCAATCGGTGCATCGAGCAACTCAAGTAAGGAGACTTTGATGGCAGATTTGCCCGTTTCCAAATACGAATCACATATCGCAGTTAACAAATGACTTTTGCCACTGCCCGCAGGCCCATAAACATAAAAACGATTCAACAAACCAGTATGGAGTTGACGAATAGCATCAATCACTGACGCCCAACCTGGACCGGAAAAATCACTAATCCGAGCATCGAGCTGAGGTTCGATATTCAACTGCAATTGACGCATCGATGTGTCTTATCCCCAAAGTTTATTTATATTGCGCTTCATCCGAGGCGTTGTCTGTATCTTGCTGCTTTTTAACTTCAATATCAAGATTAACCTGTTCACTTTCAACCACGACATGTTTGTTTTCACCCGCATGATCGACAGTCACCGTGAGCGGTTGATAAAATTGACTATGTTCATAGCTATAATGCAGATGCCTTAACAGTACCACAATCACTGCGGCAACGGGCAAAGCAATCAGCATGCCCAAGAAACCACCGAGTTGTGCGCCTGCCAAGACTGCAAACACCACCGCGACTGGAGATAGACCAATTTTATCGCCCAATAAAAACGGTTGCAGCACATAGCCTTCGACCACCTGACCAATCAGGAACACCAATCCAACCAAGGCCAAATGGGTCCAATCCAAACCGAACTGAAAGAAGGTCGCAATCACCGCCGCGATAATCCCCACCCCAAAACCTAGATAAGGAATGATACTGGCCAAGCCAGCGATCATGCCAATGATCAAGCCCACTTCTAGACCGATCAACTCAAGACCCACCGCATAAATCACACCCAGCAACACCATCACCAAGAACTGACCTTTGACGAAGGCACCCAAGACATTATGGCATTCATTGACAATGGTCAGGGTTTTCTCTTCATAGGGACGCGGAATCAAATTCTTTAACTTCAGCAACATACGATCCCAATCCAACAGGAAATAGAACGCAATAATCGGCATCAATACCACCGTGCCGCCGATTTGAATAAAGTTTAAACCGGATTGCAGCAAGGGCAATATCATCGCCTGTATGCTGTCGACACTATAGTTGGTTTGCACATAGTCCATGACCACTTTGGACATTTGCTCACTGTCGATTTCCATACGTTCGACATTAAAGGTATTGGAGACCCACGGTAAAAATGTGTGGTTGATCCAATGAATGCCTTTGGGAATACTGTCACGGGCGTACATCAACTGTTTCCACACCAACGGCACCAGAAACCACACCGCCCAAGTGACAATCACCGCGATGCCAATGAGGACGTTTCCAATCGCCAACCAGCGCGGTATAAATTTGGCCTGTTTGGCCACCAGAGGATTAAATAAATAGGCAATAAAAAATGCCCCAACAAAGGGGATAACGACAGGTTTTAGTAGGTATAAAATCCATAAAAATAAGGCGAAACCCACTAAAATTAAAATACGTTTTAATGTTCGATCGTGCATGCAACCACGCCTTTTTTGAGTTTATTCATTATAGAAAGTGAAATATTTAAATTAAGATAGCATTTTAGCGCAGAATTAACATAAGAGTTTCGTATATTCAGGTATAATCGCCGCGCGAATGCGGAGACTTCATTATGAGCAACACAACTTCTAACTCAAGCACTGGTTTAAGCTACAAAGACGCTGGTGTGGACATTGAAGCGGGCGACGCCCTAGTCGATCGAATCAAATCAGTCGCTAAACGAACTACTCGACCAGAGGTGATGGGTGGACTCGGTGGCTTTGGCGCCTTGTGTAAAATCCCAAAGGTTATGAAGAACCTGTACTCGTCTCAGGAACAGACGGTGTCGGTACTAAATTACGCGTAGCACTGAACCTCAATCGTCATGACACCATCGGCCAAGATTTGGTTGCGATGTGTGTAAACGATCTGTTGGTCTGTGGCGCAGAACCTTTATTCTTCCTCGATTATTATGCGACAGGTCACTTAAACGTTGATGTTGCTGCTGATGTCGTCACCGGTATTGGCGCAGGCTGTGAACTTGCTGGCTGTGCATTGGTCGGTGGTGAAACTGCTGAAATGCCTGGCATGTACGAAGGCGAAGACTACGATCTCGCTGGCTTCTGTGTCGGTGTGGTTGAACACAGCAAGATCATTGATGGCACGCAAGTTAAAGCGGGCGACGTCTTGATCGGTGTGGCCTCTTCAGGTGCGCACTCAAACGGTTATTCATTGCTACGTAAAATCATCGACGTGAAAAACATCGATCTCACTCAAATCGTCGATGGTCGTCCATTGGCAGATGTGGTGATGGAACCCACACGGATCTATGTTAAATCGATGTTAGAACTGTGCAAAAACGTCAACGTGCATGCCATGGCGCATATCACCGGTGGCGGTCTGCCTGGTAACTTGCCACGTGTACTTCCAGATGGCGCACAAGCGATCGTGAATGAATCGTCTTGGCAGTGGCCAGAATTGTTCAAATTGCTACAACGCGAAGGCGGCGTAGAACAATTTGAAATGTATCGCACCTTTAACTGTGGTGTGGGCATGGTGGTGGTGGTTGATGCTGCAGATGCAGATCAAACCATCAATCTACTCAATTCATTGGGCGAAAAAGCTTGGAATATGGGCCAGATCGTCGACAACGCGGCCTCTGTTGCCGGTGCAGATGAGAAAGTTCGAGTGCTGTTTGCCGAATGAAAATAGCGGTTCTTATTTCAGGTCAGGGCAGTAATTTACAGGCCCTGATCGATGCAAAACTCTCTGGCGAACTGGTCGGTGTGATTTGTAATAAAGCGGATGCTTATGGCCTGCAACGTGCACAACGTGCAGGCATCAAAACCGCCGTGATCCAACATAAAGACTATCCTGATCGTGAAAGCTTTGATGCACAAATGCATCAACAGTTGTTGGATTGGGAAGTCGACTTGGTGGTCTTGGCGGGCTTTATGCGTATCCTCAGTGCCGGCTTTGTTCAAGCTTGGCACGGCAAAATGATCAACATTCACCCCTCTTTACTGCCTTACTACAAAGGCATGCACACCCATCAACGGGTGTTAAACAGTGGTGATGTGTTTCATGGTTGTACCGTACACTATGTGACGGCAGAACTGGATGCTGGCCCTGCGCTGGCGCAAAGTGTGTTACGTGTTGGCGTACATGATGATGTCCAAACCTTGGCTCAGCGTGTGCATGCACTGGAACACTTCATCTACCCGCAAGTGGTGGAATGGATCTGCACCCAAGTCATCGCACATCATGCCGATGGCTCCGTCAGCTACCGCAACCAAGCACTCGACAAACCCATCCAATTTAGCAGCCTCTAAACCTTCTCCTTAGGGAGAAGGTCGGGATGAGGGATCAACCTTCTCCTTGGGGAGAAGGCTAGGATGAGGGATCAACCTCACCCTGCCCTCTCCTTATCAAAGAGAGGGTTCTAGGTTGAGGCTTGTATCAGCTGCTTAATCACCTCTACCACCTGCGCAGGATGTTCGAGTGGGAACATGTGCCCGCCTGGGGTGATGGTGAAAGGTATCCCGAGTTTACGTTTTGCAATCTGCGGAAATTTCTGTTTTAAGAACGCACTCTGATCCCCAACCACTAAATGCACAGGAAGCTTTGGCTTCGACATCGGCAACCACCACCAAGATGGATTGCTTCCAAAGATCGCCACCTCATCGGCCTTTGGAATGGTCAAAGTTACCCCACCACGTGCCCGGTCTTCAACCAGCGCATGATCCAAATACGCTTGAAAGCAGTCTGGATCAAAGTCTTTATAAAAGCCACGTGTGCCCAACAACTCACCCGCTTGCTCGCGTGAATCCCAGTGATCACGGCGGCGATTGGAGAGTCCTGCCGGGGTGATTTTATCCACGGTTTTGGGATGCAGCAGCTTGGC
>JASLJB010000388.1 GCA_030152605.1 Acinetobacter sp.
TAAAGGGTTTGACTCATGCTTGCAGCCCAAAGATGGTTATTATTTGATTGTGAAAAAGCTTTTGATCAAAGCGAGCATTTAAGCTGCGTTATTATCAATCAAGTTCAACTGAAAAGCATATGTTTTATCCCCCCGCATTGATATTATTTTTTGCTACAATGGTGGCAATTTTTAGTTGACCTTTGACCTATTTTGATATGACTGATACTGCGCAAAATATCGCTACGACTTACGATCCTACCGAGATTGAAAAAAAATGGTACGCCACTTGGGAAGAGAAAGGCTATTTCAAGCCCTCTGGTCAAGGCGATTCGTTCTGTATCATGATCCCGCCGCCGAACGTCACCGGTAGTTTGCACATGGGTCATGGTTTTAACAATGCCATTATGGATGCGCTAACCCGCTACAACCGTATGATGGGTAAAAACACCCTCTGGCAACCGGGGACTGACCATGCCGGCATCGCCACACAAATGGTGGTGGAACGTCAATTGGCTGCAGAAAATATCAGTCGTCATGACTTGGGCCGTGAAAAGTTCATCGAAAAAATCTGGGAATGGAAAGAACAGTCGGGCAATACCATTACCCGTCAGATTCGTCGTCTCGGTTCTTCTGTGGATTGGTCACGTGAACGTTTCACCATGGACCAAGGTCTTTCAAACGCGGTCAAAGAAGTCTTTGTGCGTCTGCACGAAGATGGTCTGATCTATCGCGGTAAACGTCTGGTCAACTGGGACCCGAAATTACACACCGCCCTGTCTGATCTTGAAGTTGAATCAATTGAAGAAAAAGGCTCATTGTGGCATTTCAAATATAGCTTTGAAGATCAGAGCCTGAAAACCCAAGACGGCAATAACTTCCTGGTGGTGGCGACTACACGTCCTGAAACCTTGCTCGGTGACGTAGCAGTTGCAGTACATCCTGAAGATGAACGCTATGCACACTTGGTCGGTAAAAATATCGTGCTGCCAATCTCCGGTCGTTTGGTGCCGATCGTGGCTGACGACTATGTCGAAAAAGACTTTGGTACTGGCTGTGTGAAAATCACCAGCGCGCATGACTTCAATGACTATGAAGTCGGTAAGCGCAACCAATTGCCATTGATCAACATTTTCAATAAAAATGCCGAAATCTTGGCTGAGTTTGAGTTCATCGCCAAAGCCGGTGAGCAAATCTCTGCCACGATCGCTGCGCCTGCTGACTATGTCGGTATGGAACGTTTTGCAGCACGTAAAAAGATGGTCGAACAAGCCGAAGCTGAAGGCTGGTTGGACAAGATCGAACCTTATGATCTGAAAGCACCGCGCGGTGACCGTTCTGGCGTGATCGTAGAGCCATTATTGACCGATCAATGGTATGTGAAAATTGCACCATTGGCAGAGCCTGCGGTTGAAGCAGTCAAAGATGGCCGCATCAAATTTGTGCCTGAGCAATACACCAACATGTATATGGCATGGATGAACAACATCCAAGACTGGTGTATCTCTCGTCAATTGTGGTGGGGTCACCGTATCCCAGCGTGGTATGACGCTGAAGGCAACATCTATGTCGGTCGTGACGAAGCTGAAGTTCGTGCCAAGCACAACATCGACGCCTCGGTTGAACTGAATCAAGACGAAGACGTACTCGATACTTGGTTCTCTTCTGCGCTGTGGACCTTCTCAACCTTGGGTTGGAGCGGTGATACTGCACAAGATCAAAAGAACTATGACCTCAACACCTTCCACCCAACCGATGTGTTGGTGACCGGTTTTGACATCATTTTCTTCTGGGTTGCCCGGATGATCATGATGACCTTGCACTTTATGAAAAATGAAGATGGCACCCCGCAAGTTCCGTTTAAAACCGTTTATGTGCATGGTTTAGTACGTGATGGCGAAGGCCAGAAGATGTCGAAGTCTAAGGGCAATGTCTTAGATCCACTCGACTTGATCGATGGGATCGAGCTGGAGCAATTGGTTCAAAAACGTACCTTTGGTTTGATGAATCCAAAACAAGCCAGCAAGATCGAAAAATCAACCCGCAAAGAATTCCCAGAAGGCATCAACGCCTATGGGACTGATGCGGTGCGCTTTACCTTCTGTGCCCTCGCCAATACTGGTCGTGACATCAAATTCGATCTGAAACGTGTTGAAGGCTACCGTAACTTCTGTAACAAGATTTGGAATGCGACCCGTTTTGTATTGATGAATCTTGAAGGCCAAACTGTTGCACAGCAACCACGTCCGGATTTGTGGGAACTCCCAGAACAATGGATCATGAGCCGTCTACAGCGCGCACAACAAGCCGTGCATCAAGCCTTTGCGACCTATCGTTTGGACTTGGCGGCACAGGCGATTTATGACTTTATCTGGAATGAATACTGTGACTGGTATGTAGAACTGACCAAACCTGTCCTAAATGACCCAGAGATCGCAGAAGAACGTAAAGCCGAAGTGCGTCGTGTACTGCTTGCGGTAATGGAGTCTGCATTGCGTTTGGCACATCCAATGATGCCGTACTTGACCGAAGAAATTTGGCAAACCCTCGCGCCAATGTTAGGCATGAGCGGCGACACCATCATGACTGCGGCGTATCCAGTACCAGAAGCTGACAAGATCAACCCACAAGCCGAAGCCGATATGCAATGGCTACAAGGTTT
>JASLJB010000212.1 GCA_030152605.1 Acinetobacter sp.
GGTTGTTCCGCATCGGCGATCGGACGAATCACGATCGGCTGCATCACACCATGTTTTTCGATCGAGGCCGCCAACTCTTGTAGGTCGGCTTCATGAATAAAGCGACGCGGCTGATAAGTACCCCGTTGTAACTGATCCACATCGATTTGTTTCAACTGACCATGGTCTACACCCTGCGCTTCAAGCTGTAGCTTTTCTTTTTGGATCGAACCAAGTAACGCATCTAAACCACGACCTTTGGCTAACCCACGTTTTTTGATGGTCATGTTTTATTTCCTTTTCACTTTGGTTTTTTTCAAGATTTCAACTGCCAAGTTTAAGTAGGCAATCGCACCTTTAGAGCTTTTCTCAAAATAAATAATCGGCAAGCCATGTGCAGGCGCTTCAGCCAAGCGCACGTTTCTCGGCACAAAAGTGTCATACAGTTTGCTGCCAAAGAACTGCTCCAACTCCGCAGAAACATCACGGGTCAAGGCATTACGCGCATCATACATGGTGCGCACCACGCCAACGATTTCGAGGCTTGGATTGAGAGCTTGCTGAATTTTATCGATGGTTTGGGTCAGATCAGCCAAACCTTCGAGGGCATAGTATTCGCACTGCATCGGAATAATCACGCCGTGTACCGCCGCCAAGGCATTGACGGTAATCAAGCTCAAACTCGGCGCACAGTCGACAATAATATAATCAAAGTCTTTTTCAATTTCTTGCAGCGCATTGCGCAGGATAAACTCACGGCCATCCTGATCTGCAATGCTGAGTTCCACACCGGCCAAATCACGGTTCGAGCCGAGGACTTTATAGCCCACTTCAGACTGATGAATCGCGGTGCTGATCGGTACTTCGCCGAGCATGACATCGGTCACCGAATACAGCAGATCATTTTTTTGAATGCCTGAGCCCATGGTGGCGTTGCCTTGCGAATCCATATCCACCAACAACACGCGCTTCTTGAGTACGGCGAGTGATGCAGCAAGATTCACAGCGGTTGTGGTTTTACCTACGCCACCTTTTTGGTTTGCGATCGCTATAATTTGAGCCATGGTAAATCCTAATCCTAAATCAGATTTAAATATTTTTTAATACAAGTAAATGACGTTGCTCATCTAAACGTGGCACGCTTAATTCAATAATTTGGCATTGCCAAGTCTCTGCCAAGGCTGCAATTTCGTCTTCTGGCACCAAACCTTTCATGGCCGCGATTTTACTCTGGGCGTGCATATAAGGCTGGGAAGCTTCAACAAAATCAGTCAGTGAGGCAAAGGCACGACTGGTAATCACATCAAACTGACCCAAATCGGCAATGCTTTGTTCATTTTCAACCCGGGTTTGTACCGCGGTGACATTTTTTAATTTTAAATCGGCGATCAATTGCTTGAGGAAGCGTATTTTTTTACCGTTTGAATCCAACAGCACGCACTCACGTTCTGGCTGTGTCAGTGCAATGATCATCCCCGGCATCCCACCGCCTGTGCCGATATCCAACAAACGACCTTCAGGCAGATGGTTCAAGATGCTGAGGCTATCGAGTAAATGCTTGACCAGCATTTCCTTCGGTTCGCGAATCGCTGTCAAATTATAAGCTTTGTTCCACAACTGCAAAGCATCTTGATATTGGAGCAAAACAGACAAGGTGTCATCACTGAGCTGAATGCCCATGTGTTGACTATCATGCTTTAAGGCTTGAAAAAAAGGATGCATAGATACGCAACATTGACAAAAATTAGTTCGAAGTATACCGATTTCTGTCGCGTGGAACAGCTATCAATGCTGAGTTAATATGCATTTAAGCATATTAATCATAGAGACCCTGTGATATTTGCTGATCCAAATCCGCCAAGCGCTCTGGTGTTCCGACATCCACCCAGACCCCTTGCAATTTCTCAGCAGACACCAAGCCTTGACGCATGGCCTGTTGAAATAAAGGCAACATGGCACGCTTTCCAGCCGCCAAACCTTGGAACATCGCGGGTGAATACACCGCCACACCGCTATAGGTCAGGTTTTCACCCTGCTGCTGTTGTTCAAACAGGCAACACTTCCCTGCAGACAAGGTAAAGTCACCCTGTGGATGCTGTGCCGGATTGGTCACCAGTACCAAGTGCGCCAATTCCTGCCCCAATTCCAGTTGCATCAACGGGGCAAAATCCATCGTGGTCCACACATCACCATTGACCAAGATAAAAGGCTCATCACCCAACAGCGCTAAGGCATTGATAATGCCGCCTGCTGTTTCGAGGCCTTCACCTTCATGTGACCACAGGATCTTGACCCCAAATTGCGAACCATCACCAAGCGCAGCCAAGAGTTTTTCGCCCAACCACGCAGTATTGATCACAATCTCGCGAATTCCAATCGCCTGTAGTTTTTCGATATGCCATACGATCAATGGCTTGCCACCGACTTCAAGCAAAGGCTTCGGCGTATGCAAGGTCAATGGGCGCATACGGTTGCCCATGCCTGCAGCTAAAATCATGGCTTTCATGCGCTGACCACCTGATAGCTTCCATATTTTTCTTCAAAGGCCGGCATCACCCGTTGCTGAATAAATGCAATAAAGTCATTCAGCTCAACGATCCCCTGACTTTCTTGCAGCAGATACCACATCACACGTGGCAAGTCATTGAGATAGCCAGATTTTCCATCACGCACATACAGACGCACAAAGATGCCCAAGATCTTGATATGACGTTGAATCGCCATTAAGTTGGCATCACGTTTAAACTGCGCCAAGGAACGATCTTGTTTGGCTGCGTCCGGTAACAAGGCATAAAACATCTCGAACCAATGCTCAACCTGATCTGGACGCCACTGCACATAGGCATCGCGGGTTAATGAGATCAAGTCATAAGTATCTGCACCGATCACTGCATCTTGAAAGTCGATCACGCCTAAGTCTTGTTCAGCTTCGATTTTCATCAGATTACGACTATGGAAATCACGATGCACAATCACTTGGGGTTGTGCCACCGCAGCATCTGCCAAGAAGACAAAAGCTTGCTCAATCATCGCCTGCTCAGCAGCACTGCACTGCACCGCCAAAGCCGGTAACATCCAATCGGTAAGCAAACGCATTTCCGTCATGAGTTTTTCATGACTATAGGCCGGTAAAACCTCTTGGGCTGGAATACTCTGCAATTGTACCAACTGTTTAAAACATTGCTGATAATAGTCATCCACCGTGGCATTGCTAAGTAAGGTCGAGAGCAACACATCACCAAAGTCTTCTAAGAGTAAAAAACCTTGTGCCAAGTCCTTGGCAAAGATATGCGGCACACGCACACCATGTTGATCAAAAAACTCAGCAATATTAACAAATGGCGTGCAGTCTTCTTTTTCAGGCGGCGCATCCATCAACATAAATGCTTTATTATTCAAAGTTATGCGCGCATAGCGTCGAAAACTTGCATCTCCTGCCAGAAAGTTAATTTCAAACTGTTCAGACTGAAGTGCTGTAACGAGCCATTGGTGTATCGATTGTTCACGTTGTGTATTCATTTTCTATAAAATCTAATTCAGGCTGAATTTTTAAAGGACTAAGTGTAGCTACTTATGGACTTTTTCTCTATCATGCAACCATAATTAA
>JASLJB010000256.1 GCA_030152605.1 Acinetobacter sp.
TGCGAATTAATCCGAAAATCAAATATTACTTGGATAAAGTAATATATAAATGTGTATAAAAAAACTGAGCTCCGTTTTAGATCCTAAAACAGTTCACACTAAAACTAGAACAATTAGCTTGCCATAACTCTTCATATTGAGCGAAAAATAAGCGTAACAATAAATTAATAGTTGTTACAACGCCCTTTTACACAAAAAAAAATCCTAATTGCGCAATATTGGGATATACGGCACAGTTTAGACTTTATTTGTTGTGAAGTAATGTGAAAAGTTGATGAGGCATAGCTTTCGTGGCGCGTATCATAGCATTATCTTGGAAAAAATGAGCAAGAAAACTACATTTTTTTTAATTTTTTTAGATTTTTTTTGGCTTAGGGGTGAATTATATGTACTTCAAATTCCATCGCGGGGTCATAATCGAGCGAAAGTGTAAATTGAACGGGGTAAGGCTGCTGCGTGGGAATACGGCCAATACCATGCAAGCTCGGGGTTAAATACTCATCCGCTAAAATAATATGACTAAAACGTTGCTGATTTTTTTTAAACATGACCTTTATTTGTGGCAGCTTTAAACTAGACGGATATTGACTGAGCAGTACACCGGAAAATTCAGTTTGATTTTGCGCTGATCGGCGAATAACTAAATTCTCTAGGTGAATCTGTTGATAACGCTGATCGATGGTTTCACAGTGTAATATCAGGCAGGCTTCATTAAACCAAATATTCAAGCGTTCATTATGGTCGAGCAAGCTGGGATTAAACCATAAGATCTGAAATATAAATAAACCGATCAGACCGGTATTAATCAGGCTCCATGCCAAATAATAGGTTAACTTGCCACTGGATTTCTTGGGGCTTATATGTTGGCTACGTGACTTCGATAAATTTAAGGCAGGGTAGTAATACACCGGATGGTGTTCATAATAGTTAAGGTGGTTGAGATAACCCTGCAAATCCAAGTCCGAGTGTTTAACTTTGCGCTTGAATATATCTAAGACGTGCTGCTCTTCAGCATCTGCACTCGATTGCATCCGATTGAGAAAAGAATATTTCTGTGGGTCGCTCGGATCTTGGGTCAGTGCCGGATTTGGGTTGGTGTCTTGGGTGCTATTGCTTGCAGTAGGCAATAGATAGGACAAGGCGTTAAAATTAAACTGGCATTTGGGACAACAAACCCGCCCATGCGCCACGGTGAGCTGTGGCACAGTGACCTTATAGCAACTGAGGCAATTGGGGCAGCGGGTTCGTTTATCATTCATGCCAACTCGCTAAACTCTATTTTATAAACGTTTGCCTGAGATACGGCACCAGTGTTCTTCGCGTTGTTCAACTTGCAGAATTTCAAAAAATTCTGAATAGACCGCAGAAACTTCTTCTACTTGCTCTTCGATCACGCCCGCCAGCGCAAATTCGCCTGCAGGTTTAATCAAGGTTGAAAAGTGCTCAGCCAAAGACATCAGTGGGCCAGCCAAGATATTCGCAACCAATACATCGGCCTGTTGACCTGCAAAAGTCTGTTCAAATTCTTCAGGTAGACCAACATAGAGGCCATCGAGCACACCGTTAAGTTCAGCATTTTGCTGAGTCGCAAGCACGGCTTGTGGATCGATATCGGTGGCATAGACTTTTTTAGCACCTAACAGCAATGCAGCAACGCCCAAAATCCCTGAGCCACAGCCATAGTCGATCACGACTTTGTCTTTGAGGTCGGTTTTGCCTAACCATTGCAAGCACAAGAAGGTGCTGGCATGGTTGCCTGTACCAAAAGCTAGACCTGGATCAAGTTTGATGTTGACCGCATCTGCTTCTGGTGGCTCCAGCCATTCTGGCACGATCCAGAACTTCTCACCGATTTGGATTGGCTCATAATAGTCCATCCACGAGCGTTCCCAGACTTGGTCTTCTAGAAATTCGCTACGTTGCGGTGCATCGGGCAGTTGTGTTGCGATAAAGGTTTCGAGTGCGGTCACATCGATTTGTGCACCTTCTTCTTGGGCATAGATCCCCGTGACGATCACTTTATTCCAAAGTGGCGTTTCACCCGGTAAAGGCTCAAGTAAATCTTGATTTTCAGCATCATCTAAGGTGACGCTGACAGCGCCTAGCGAGCTGAGCAATGTTTCCGTAAATTCGACTTGTGCTTGATCAACAGTAATATGAATTTGTAACCACTTCACGACTAAAACCTAATCTAATAACAGCATGATGAGGTATTGTAACGGAATAAATTCCGTTACGTGTACCTCAACGCTTAAATATCATCAATATGGCTTTAAACTTTGATGTCTTGTGTCGATTTAAGTTCGGACTGAGGCGAACGCTCATCTTGTGATTGATCTGGATTGAAACGATTAATCAAGCTTCCAAACAATGCAGCAAAGATATACATAAAGATCGAGTAGATGGCGGCAGGCATGGCGACGACAGGGCTTGCCATCACCGTGAGCGCAATGGTCATCGCCAAAGTACTATTATGGATACCAATTTCAAAGGCACAGGCTTTGGCTTGGAAGTTGTTGATGCCAAACAAACGCGGCACAAAATAGCCAATCGCCAAACTGCAGATACAAAACAGCACCGTGGCCAATCCCACTTGACCGATATATTCCAAGATGTTGTGGCGCTCTTTGCTCACAGCACCGATGATGATCAAGATCAAAAATACCAAGGCAAAGATACGTACCGGTTTATTCAGCTTGTCGGCCCAGTGACTGGCAAAGTGCCGCACCAACATCCCAATACCCACAGGGATCAAAATAATCAAAAACACCTGCAAAATTTTTGAAAATTGCAATCCGACTTGCTGCCCATCTTGCATAAAATGCATGATCGAAAAATTGACGATCAGGGGAAGGGTAAATGCCGCAATGACTGAGTTGACAGCAGTCAGGGTAATATTTAAGGCAATATCGCCTTTATAAAGATA
>JASLJB010000262.1 GCA_030152605.1 Acinetobacter sp.
TAAACACGTGTACACACACCACGACGTTGTGGACAAGCCTTCAACGCAGGAACTTTAGATTTTTCAACTAAAGTTGTACGACCCTTACGGATCAATTGATTCGTTGTTGCCATATGGCAAATCTCCCGTTATTAAAAAGCCACCAAAAATACCACTTTTTGGGGGCACGCAATTGTAAGCGAAGAAGTAAAAATGGTCAACATTGTCAAGCAAAGACAACATCGACCATTTGCTGATCTTATCCGAAGTGTTTCGGATAATATTTCAAAAACAGACTTTTATTTTTTATGACTTTGCGTATCACTTTGCGTGTTTTTTTGCGCAGCATTTTCACTGCGCTTTGCCTGTGAGCGCGGGCTTTTACTGGATTTTTTAGAACTTGCTGTTGCCGACTTAGGCGTGGCGGATTGCGCCGCTTTGCCCTGAGTTTGCGTTTGCGTCGGCTGATTTTCTACGGTTGTGGTCGGCTGATTTTCTTGCGCTAAGCTCGAATTTTCAGTCGATTTTTTTTCATTTGCAGATGTTTCAGTAATAGACGCAGCACTTTGTGTTACAGAATCATCGGTTTTAGCGGCTTGAGTCACGACAGAAGTCTGTGCTTGCTCAGCCGTGGCGTGGATATTTTCCTGCGCCAAATCACTTAATTCTTGATGAATTTTCTGCGCTAATTCCTGCTCAGCCTGTGCGTCATCTGATGCAACCGGATCTTGGCTTGGCTTTTCGGTCAGCTCAACATCGATAATCACGTCATTTTCAGGCGCTTTAGATCTCGCCTGAGCCGGCTCAGTCACATCATTTACATCTACATCATTTCCAGCACGTATAGCTTGCTGATCTGGCGCTTGTATCGGTGCCTGTAATAGTGGACTGGCGCCTGCGATCAACACCTGCGACTGTTCATAGGCTGACAAGGGATCAAGCTCAAGCGTCGGATGCTGCAACAAATACTGCCGCGCCTGTGAAAAGACATGTTCCGCCTGCGTTGTCGCTTGGTTTACCAATTTGATGCTATAACTGGCCCCCACGCCGGCACTGGCCAAGGGTGCAAGTTTGGACAGAAAACGCGGTTGAGGAATCTGTTTCAACCATGCCCATTTGGCCTGACCCTGCTCATCTTGCAACCATTTCAGTAAATACTCAGGGTTGTTGGATGAACCCAATAACTGTTGTAGCTGCTGCATATCCTGATTATTGAGCATTTGAGAGACACTGCGAATCACCGCCAACACGGCCTGTTTTTCTGCCACACTGCTCAAATCGATCTGTTTAAAAATATACTCGACCACATTGTGATCTTCGCTATTCAACTCAAAACCGTAAGCACGACCGGTTTGGTAAATGCCACGGAGTGCCAAGGCAATAGAAAATGGCACATCCAAAGCTGCGCCGAACACGCCTGCTACACCGCTCACGCCACCTTGGGC
The DNA here is from genome assembly GCA_030152605.1 of Acinetobacter sp. Taxonomy (GTDB): domain Bacteria; phylum Pseudomonadota; class Gammaproteobacteria; order Pseudomonadales; family Moraxellaceae; genus Acinetobacter. Next base: position 1,425 of record JASLJB010000262.1, read on the forward strand.
GGCTGCCCAAAATTTATTCTGATTACTCAAAGCCATACTGATCCGTGCAGAGCGTTCAGGGTCTTTGGCCAATTCATCAAGACTCTTGGCACCGACTTCCTTGAGTAAACCAGTGCAAGAACTTAGTTGAGAGACCGCATCATTGAGATGTTCAAATAAGTAGTCAGAAATACGATCATTAAAATCGGGGGCAATAAAAGAGGCGATATGATTCACTTTTTGATAATGGCGTCCCAACAACTGGCTCGACAGTTGCGGAATATGTTCACGCATCATCTGCTGCGGACGTTCATAATGTTTTTTGTCACTCCCCTGTTGCTTCAAAGTAGACTTCTCTTGGGCCTGTCCTTCAATAACATGTTCTTGTTCGGGGGCTTGGTTTAGCTTCGACACACTATCTGGTGCCGCATGATTGAATAGATTTAAACCCGTCGCACCCATTTTTTTGGCGAGTTGGACGCCTGTTGCGATCAAGCCAGATGAACGATGAGACTTCGGCATAAATTCCTCTCCGCAATGTTTTTTAATTTTATCAATGCATGTTTTAAATACATGCCCAAATAATCGCGCTTTTTCGACTTTAAACTGGACTGATTTGGAGTAAAAGTCAACTTTTGCAGCGATACCCACCTGGTCGCATCCCACTCAACTGAGCATAAATGCTGGATTTGTATGCTGTGTTCAATACCGCTTGCCTCATCGCTGCGCTAAGATGACATTTTGCCATCATACTTAACATTACAATGGCTTAAATAGTGTCAGATCTGCGTTGCTACAGCGTATAAGTTGCCGCCTAACCCTGCTTTCACCGCGTTGCCGACAGGTGCATAATCTATATCTTTCGCCATTGCAGCGCAAAACGAAAAACGTTTAAATAAATCCCAATCACTTTCTCTCGATTTAAAGGACTTTGCATGAATCGTCGTGTTGTTATTACGGGTATGGGAATCAACTCATGTATCGGAAATTCGCTTGAAGATGTCACCCATGCATTACAAAATGGAATTTCAGGGACACGTCACAACCCGACGTATGCTGAGCTCAATTTTAAGAGCCATGTCAGCGCCGCTGCCGAACAAGACTTTGATCATATCGATCGTAAACTCAAACGTTTCATGGGTGTTTGTGCCATGTATGCCTACAACGCTGCAGTTGCAGCCGTTGAGCATGCGGGCTTAAGTGCTGAGCAACTGGCTGGCAATCCACGTTATGGCATCGCCGGTGGTTCTGGTGGTAACTCAACCGCTTCTGTTGCTGAAATGATCAAACTACTCGAAGAAAAAGGCGCGCGTAAGATTGGGCCATTCTTTGTACCGCGCAACATGTCAAATACCATTACGGCCAACTTAGGCGTGGCATTTAAGTTACAAGGCATCGCACACTCAATCACCAGTGCTTGCGCAACTTCAGCCGATGCGATTGGCTATGCCTACAATATGATCCAACTCGGTAAACAAGATTTGATGTTGGCCGGTGGTGGTGAAGAAGATCATTGGTCACAAAGCCTCTTGTTTGATGCCATGGGTGCACTGTGCTCGAAGTATAACGACACGCCTGAAACTGCATCGCGCCCATACTCTGCCGACCGTGATGGTTTTGTGATCGCGGGTGGTGGTGGTTTTGTGGTGCTTGAATCACTTGAACATGCCCAAGCGCGTGGTGCCAACATCTTGGCGGAAGTGGTTGCTTATGCTGCCAATAGTGATGGTGCAGACATGGTTGCGCCAAGTGGTGAAGGTGCAACACGTTGTATCTTGATGGCACTTGAAGAAGCCAAACAACACGATGCCGATCAGATTGACTACGTCAACACCCATGGTACCTCAACCCCTGCGGGCGATATCACCGAACTTAAAGCCATGGAACGTGCTTTTGGTGAAGGTAAAGTGCCTGCATTTAGCTCAACCAAATCCATGACCGGTCACAGCTTGGGTGCTGCTGGCGTTCAAGAAGCGATTTATTCGATCCTGATGATGCAAAATGACTTCATCGCACCGAATATTAATGTGACCGAATTGGATGAAGGCGCTAAAGGGTTTGATATTGTTCTTGAAAAACGAGACACAAAACTGAATACTGTGATGAGTAACAGTTTCGGTTTTGGCGGTGTAAACGCCTGCCTCATCTTCAAGAAATGGGCTGATGCCTAAATAGGATCATTCATGGTT
>JASLJB010000290.1 GCA_030152605.1 Acinetobacter sp.
TTAAAGGTCGTTGTCGGTAAATGCTTACAGGGTTTTAGGCGCAAAGAGCCTAGCCAGTGATCGGGATAAGGCCTATTCTAGCTCTATCAGCACATGGAATCGGGAACGGAACTTTCCCAACTAAGGAAGACAACGCTGACGGAGTGATCATCAAGGATTTGATGAGTGAAACGGAAGTCTAAAAATAAAAAAGTAGAAAACACAACCTCATCAGTCCGAGTTTTGCAGGAAGCAGAACTCGGATTATACTTTTTTGCGGTCTGCAAAATAATGCAAATCAAAGCAAAAACCACCGCGCAAGCAAATCTGTCCGGCATTTAAACCAAAACTGAAATCGAAACTAAAACTCAAAAAAACGAAAGCCGAAAGCGAAAAACTTCAGTCTTGTGCTTTGTGCTGTGTAAATAGCTGTTGATACAGCGCCAAAGTCTGATCACACATATGTTTTAAGCTAAATTCATTCACCGGCGCGATGCTGTGTGGTTGGGCAATTTGCTGTTCTACGGCCTGTTGTAGTCCGTGTTGATCATCCACATCGATCAAGCCTTGCGGATAGAGTCGGGATAAGATTTCTGCGACTCCGCCACGATTCCAACCCACCACTGGTGTCCCCAAAGACAAAGCTTCTAGCGCAGTACGCCCGAACGTTTCTGCCTGTTTCGACAGGGACAGCACCACATCACTAAAAGCCAGCCATTCTCGAATATCTGCACGATGCCCAACAAAGGTGATCTTGTCAGTGAGGCCTTTGGCTTTAATGCTATTTTCGAGTTCATCCAAATAGGCGGCCTTTTTATCATCAGCGCCGCCGACCACCACGGCATGCACATGTGGGGCATGTTGCTGCAAGTGTTGCATCAGTTCGATCAGGGTTTCATGACCTTTAAGGCGGGTAATCCGACCAGGTAGACACAGGATGAATTGGTTTTCAAGTTGTGGAAAATCAATAAAGGTTTGATGGAACCACTGCGGTGGTGGCTGATAGGCATGTGGAAAAGCTTGCGGGTCAATGCCGCGATAGATGCGGACGATATCTTCAGGCGGACATTGTGGATAATGGGTGGTGATGTAATCGACCACGCTGTCTGAGACGGCGATGACTTTTTCGGCACGGGTCATGATCGCACTATAACGATTGATCGAGTAGAAGCCATGCACGGTGCTGATCAGATGCGGACGCTGCTGAGCAGGAATGCCGCGTAAGGCAAAGTGAGTCAACCATGCCGGGACACGTGAACGCACATGCAAGATATCTGGACGATGCTGTAGGATCAGTCGACGCAAGGGGCGGATTTGCCACAAGCTTGATAAGGATTTTTTATGGATCGGCAGACTCAGATGTTGGCTGCCCTCGGCTTCTAGAGCCCCGACCAAGCGCCCACCGTTCGAGACCACTAAGGATTGATGGCCTTGGTTGACCAAGGCTCTGGCGATTTCTAATGTGCCGCGTTCCACACCACCACTGTTTAACTCAGGTAATAACTGCATCACTTTCATGGTCTTGGGTGTCATCTGTGGCATTGTTTGCGGCATCCTTATAATGTTTAGTAAATCGGCGGGTAGCCTTCGGGGCGTGTTTTAAAGCGACGGTGGAACCACATATATTGGGTCGGGGCAATCCGCAATTGTTGTTCGATGATCTCGTTGACACGCGTCGCATCCGCCAACTCATCCTTGCTCGGCATATCTTCAAGCATTGGCTCGATCAGGATCTGATAGCGTGGATCTTTGACATCACCAGTGCGATAAAAATACAGTGGAATCGCCACCGCCTTAGAGATCTTGAGCAAGCGTCGATGTGCCGTGACCGTTGCAGCAGGCACACCAAAGAAGGGTGCCATCACGCCTTGTTTGAGTCCAAAGTCCTGATCTGGGCTATACCAAATCGCATGGCCTTTTTGTAGCTGACGAATCAGACCACGCATATCATCATGATCGATTTGATGGCCATAAATGGTGGCACGGCAGCGATAGATCAGCATGTCAAACAGGGGATTGTTTTGCGGACGATAGACCACATCGGGATCAAAGTATTGTGAGCAAATATAGCCGCCGGCATCTAAGAGGGTGCTGTGTGTACCCAACAACAGCACGCCTTTGCCCGCAGCTTGTGCCTCGGTAATATGTTCTAAGCCTTGGATACTGACCCGACCTTGGAACCACTTCGGGCAATACCAAGCATTCAGGGTTTCAAACACCCCCAACATCATATCGACAAAGACTTGGCGCGCTTGGTGATGTAGATGCTCTGCTGACCATTCAGGAAAGCAGACTTCGAGATTGCGCAGCGTGGTTTTACGCCGTGACTTGAGATATTTAAAGGCAAGATTGCCCATGAATGTCGCGAGTCGATGTTGCACCGCCCAAGGCAGGATCGCCAACAGCATCAGCCATACGATCGCAATCCAGATGCCCCAGTATTGTGGCAGTAAAAATGACCATTTAAATTGACCAGGTGCGGTATGCGCTTTTTCACTCATAGGGCGATGCAAAATGAAATGCTAAAAATTGGCGTCAGTTTAGCATGAAGGATAAATAAATAAAAAAAACAGCACGTGGTGGTCAATGCGCTGCGCGATTGATGTTTATTTTGCTTGAAAATCATACAAACTTATCTTACAACTAAGAGCAATATCAATGCCATGAATCTGGTGAAGTCTGATGAGACAGGATGTCCAACAGCGTGCTGTGACGACACAGCATTCTGCCCAGATCCGTGCTGCAACTGTCGCAGATGCAGCCGCGATCTATCAATTGATCGACCCTTATGTGGATGATTTTGCGATTGATGCGCAGGGGCGTGACAAATTCAGCCCTGAACGAATTGCGCAGTTGCTGCTTAAAGACGATGTGCAGTATTGGGTGTATGAGCAACAACAGCAACAACAGCAACAACAGCAACAGCAAGAACAGCAACAACTGCTGGGTGTGATTGGCTATCAACACGCGGGGCATTTGCTTCATTTCTTTGTGGCGCCGAGCCATTTACGCCAAGGCATTGGTCGGCAGCTTTGGGCGGTATTTCAAGATTGGGTGTCGCAACAGGCGCTGTCGATTATTACGGTCAACTCCAGTTGTTATGCCAAAGCCATCTATGAGCACTTGGGCTTTCGCGCCCAAGAGCCCGTCACGGAATTGGGCGGCATACGTTCGGTATTTATGCAGAAAAACCTCTAGGTCTTATTCAGTGTAGTGTTCTCAGATGGCTACTCTCCCAATTTGATCGGAGTTTTATCCAATGTGGTACACAGTGAGCAAATAATGCCTTGGTGTTTTTCGGAATACAGCACATCTGGGCGTTCGTAGTTTTCACGACAAACCGAACAACGATAGACCGTGGCAACCGGTGTGCCATCCGGGGTGTAGCGCGGTTCATTGATACCGTCATCGTATTTTTTGATGTAGTACTTGCCTTTGGTGAGTATGCCCATGATCGGGGTCAGCACAAAGCCAACACTGAGTGCGATCAGCGGTGAGTAAGAAGAAAGGAACTGTCCGAGTAGCCCAAAGAATGCGGCGATGGAGAGGATGGCGGCGGCCAGAAAAGACACCATGCCGACCGGATTGACGTTATACAACATGCCGCGGCGGTATTCGGGGCGTTTCGGTGACAGCTTGAGCAGATATTTATTGATGGAAATATCGGTGGCCACCACCACCACCCATGCGATGGCAAAGTTGGAATAAAAGCCCAAAATCTTTTCCAATACCGCAAACATATTGCCTTCCATCAAGGCGAGGGCAATCGCGAGGTTGATCAATACAAAGGTGGTGCGCCCCGGATAATGCCGCGTCAATCGGGTATAGGCGCTGGTCCATGCCAAAGAACCTGAGTACGCATTGGTGACGTTAATCTTGATCTGAGACAGCACCACCAAGATCACCGCCAAGGTCAGCGCGATCCAATCCGGCAACATGTTATAAAACACTTCATTGAACTGACGTACCGGTTCAGCGCTATTGACCCCGGGAATTTTGGTTAATAAATAAAAGCCCAAAAAGGCCCCGATGATCTGTTTGATCGCGGCCAAGAAGACCCAACCCGGCCCAGCCGCGATCATCGAGATCCACCATTCGCGATTATTTTCCTTGGTTTTGGCCGGCATAAAACGTAGATAATCCACTTGTTCACCGATCTGCATGATCAGTGACAAACACACCCCAGCCGCGAGCATGATCGCCGCAGTGTCACCGGGCGCGTAGCCCATACTGCCGGTGTATTCACCAAACTGCGCCACCAATAGCGGTTGTTGATAGACCAGATAAGCCACCGGACCCACCATCAGGATCAACCAGATCGGGGTGGTCCAGAGTTGTAATTGACTCAAGGCTTTCATGCCATAAATCACCAATGGAATCACCACAATGGTCGAGATCAGATAGCCGGCCCACAGCGGCACATCCAGCCCCATATATAAGCCTTGGGCCATGATCGCGCCTTCGAGCGCAAAGAAAATAAAGGTATAACTGGCATAAATCAGACTGGTCAGCACCGAGCCAAAGTAGCCAAACCCCGCACCGCGGGTAATCAGATCCAGATCGATGTTATAGCGCGCCGAATAGTAGCCAATCGGGAAGCCGGTAATAAAGATAATCACGGCAGCAAATAAGATCGCCCAAATGGCATTGCTACTGCCATAGTTGAGGCTAATACTGGCACCAATTGCCATATCGGCCAGATAGGCAATCCCGCCCAAGGCGGTGATCGAGACCACGCGCGGGCTCCAACGCCTAAAACTATGTGGTGCATAGCGTAGGGTATAGTCTTCTAAAGTTTCATTGATGGCTAAGCGAGTTTCTTGATCATCCGTTTTTTGCGGAGATGAATTTTCCATAGCAAACACTCCTTGTGGTTGGTGCTTGCGCTAAACATCTTCACCGCTGCTCAAACGCAGTCGCTCAATGCTCCTCGACCGATAAAAAAAACAGCATGCTGCTTGGGTATTATTCTGTGTTATCGACGATCAAAGCGCATATTTTTTTTGTGGTGGTCGCTGTGTAGTTTTAATCATGAGATCACAGTCGAGCTGAGCGAATGTTGATGGATCTGGTTGGTGTGCGGTCATTGATTATTATCGTGTTTAGCGCATCCTAAACGCAGCTTGAAACAAAGTTATTATAAATAAAATTTGCTTGAAAATACTAGAAAATGGTTATGGGTTTGCTGCTTGAACAGGATATTTCAGGGTGCTGAATATGCAAACACCGCAGTATCTGCGGTGTTTGCGCGCCAACGCACAGTGGCGTTGGCGCGGTGTGGATAGACGCGGTTCAGCGCTAAACAGAATAGGGCTTAGCCCATATTTTCCAGCTGATCCCAACGTTCGAGTTTTTCTAGCAACAGTTCGTCGATTTCCGCCAGACGTTGTGAGGCCAAAGTCGCAGCATCTGCATCACTGACAAACCAACTGCCATCGGCAAGTTTATCGGTCAGGGTCGATTGTTCTGACTCTAAGGCTGCAATCTCAGCAGGTAGTTGCTCTAACTCACGCTGATCTTTGTAGCTGAGCTTGGCTTTTTTGGCAGCGACTGGTGCTGCGGCCTCTGCTTTGGCATTGGCTTTTTTCACATCGCTTTTTTGATCGACAATGGTTTGATCCGGACGTTGCTGTAAATAGTCTTGATAACCGCCGATATACTCTTCGATGCCACCGCGACCATCAAACACCCAAGTCGAGGTCACGACGTTGTCCATAAAGGCACGGTCATGGCTGATCAACAACAAGGTGCCTTTGTATTCACCCAGCATGTCTTCGAGCAACTCCAGTGTCACCATATCCAAGTCGTTGGTCGGCTCATCCATCACGATCAGGTTAGAAGGCTTGAGCAACAGTTTGGCCAACAAGATACGGTTACGTTCACCACCGGACAAGGCTTTGACGGGGGTACGTGCGCGTTCTGGTGAGAACAAGAAGTCTTGTAGGTAGCTGTAGATATGACGACGATTGCCATTCACATCAACAAAGTCTGAACCCTCTGACACGTTATCTGCCACAGATTTGTTGAGGTCAAGCTGATGACGCAATTGGTCGAAGTAAGCCACTTCAAGTTGGGTACCGGTTTTGACTTCGCCGCTATACGGGATGTCGCCCAAGATCGCTTTGATCAGGGTGGTTTTACCAACACCGTTATCACCGACTAAGCCAATACGATCGCCACGCATTACGAGGGTCGAGAAGTCATTGATCAGTTGGTTATCGCCATAGCTGACGCTGAGATGTTCGATCTCAAACACCAATTTGCCTGAACGGGATGCCTCTTGCACACCCATATTGACTTTGCCTTGTTGGAAGCGACGCGCTTTGGACTCTTCACGCAAGGCTTTGAGGGCACGTACACGACCTTCGTTACGGGTACGACGTGCTTTGATGCCTTGGCGAATCCAAACTTCTTCTTCGGCCAGTTTCTTGTCGAAGAGCGCATTTTGCTTTTCTTCGGCTTCGAGCTGTTGCGCTTTCAGGTCGAGATAACGTGAATAGTTACCTTCATAGCTGCGCAAGTTACCGCGATCCAGTTCAACAATACGCGTGGCAATGCTGTCAACAAATGCACGGTCATGCGAGATAAAGAGTAAGGTCAGGTTGTTTTGATCCAACATGAATTTTTCTAACCACTCGATGCTTTCCACATCCAAATGGTTGGTCGGTTCATCCAGCAATAACACATCGGGCTGGGTCAATAGGGCACGCGCCAAAAGTACCCGGCGTTTACGGCCACCGGAGAGTTCGGAGAGATCGGCTTCTGGGTCTAAACCCATTTTGCTGAGTAGGGCGTTGACCTTGTTTTCCAAAGACCAACCATCGAGCTGGTCGAGGTCATGCTGCAAGTCACCCATGCGTTCGCAGGCTTGCATATCGCCCATGACACAGGCATCATTGGCCTGATGGTAGGCTTTCAAGACGCGCGCGGCTTCTCCTGCACCCTCTGCGACTATGTCAGCGACTTTGCCAGAATCTACTGGTAAATCTTGGGCCAACATCGCGACGGTTAAACCGTTTTGAATCGAAACTTCACCGTGGTCAGGGACTAAACTGCCTTCAATGAGTTTTAATAGTGTCGATTTTCCCTCACCATTTCGACCAATTAAACACACTCGTTCACCTCGCTCTAGGGTGAATGATGCGCCGTCGAGGAGCGCAGGTCCACCGAATGCAAGTTGGACGTCCCTTAATGTAATATAGGCCATAGTGTTTCCTGAAATCTCA
>JASLJB010000323.1 GCA_030152605.1 Acinetobacter sp.
TTAACTCAATATGCGCTTCTTGACGCGCATCTTCAGCAGTGATTGCTTGAGCTAATTCTGGGTCAAATTCAGAAATAGAAATATTGGCAAACATTAGCGAAATCCTAAATATAAAAGGCTGTCAAGCCGTGCTCAGATTGGTGCGTATTGTATCATGAAGTTCGTGATTAAACAGAATGAACTTTGTTCAGGATAAAATAAAAACGATTCACCTCAAGCCACAAGCACTGACTGAGATATAGGTCACACTGTATAAAGACCAAACCGGTTAAATATGCGGGTTTGATTTAAAAATAAACACCAAAGCATGACTTATATATGCAGTAATGCGCAATTGTGATTCAAGTGAACTGATTATAGATGATAGAGCATTTGTATGCTGTAGAACGATCAGGTAAATTAAACTTAGGTCTATATTTGGCAAACCAAAATGCAAGCTATTATTCTCGACACAGAAACACATACCTTAAATGGATTACCGATCGAAATCGCCTACGCGCCGATCCAGATTGAAAATGCAAAATTAAGTTTAGATCGCCAACACATGTTTGATCAACTCTATAGCATCGGCGATGAGAAAATCTCCTACGCTGCAATGGCAGTGCATCATATTTTAGAGGCGGATCTTATTGGGCAACCAGATTATCGTCAGTTTAAACTCCCAACAGAAACACGTTATATCATTGGACATAATGTCGATTATGATATTCGCGCCTTACAACAATGCGGCATAAACACAGATCATATTCAAGCGATTTGCACGCTGGCCCTCGCCCGTCGAGTTTGGCCAGATGCTGAGGCACATAATATCTCTGCTTTAATCTATATGATTAGCCAAGGTAGTGATAAAGCTCGTACGATGTTAAAAGGTGCACATCGTGCAGATGCCGATATTATTCTCACTGCAAATATCTTGATGCATATTGTGCACCGACTGAATATCCAAACGATCGAAGAACTCTTTATTGCATCAGAAGATGCGCGTATCCCACGCAGCATTAACTTCGGTAAACATCGTGGTACTGCAATACAAGATCTGCCTGCTGATTATATTCAATGGTTGCTGCGCCAAGAAGATCTTGACCCATACTTACGCAAGGCTTTGGAAAACAAAGCAGTTCAAACCTTATAATGCATTTGTATTATAATTGAGCTGGCTGATTTAAATACAACCAAGATCTTTTGATACTTTACAATCAGCATGACTAGATTGATCCAATTGAAATTGAATCGATCTCAACCTTAAATAAACTAGTTTGAGTGATATTAATAGCAACATCGCTCAAACTTTAATTTATTTTATAACGATCGGTTAAATACAACGCAATATAATAGGCTAAAGTCTAATAGCCATGCGGATGCAGATATTGTTTAATAGCAGCTCATTTAGTTGTTTTTACAACACTTCAACCCACTTCGGTGGGCTTTTTTTTGCCTGAATTTTATTAACTCACTCAAAACAACAATCACGATTATTTATAGTGGTATTTATTTAAAATGATTAACCCAGTCAAAATATAATAAATCCAAAGATTATAAAATGTTTAAATAAGGCACAATACATAAGCGTGTAGTGTTTCTAAATGCTCTTCTGCTTCTATATTTCAACAACCAAGTTTATAAACCCAATAAAAATCAACAAAATGAATAAATTATTTATAATTTTCATCATAATAAGTTGACTAGGCTTTCAGCTTAACTTATTTTTATATTACAACTTCGCGTCTATTTTGATTTTCAATCACATGAACTTTGATTTTATTCAATCCATCTCACTGTTCATCTCAATCATCCAATACAACAATGCATGACCACCACAAGGAGTTTCACCGGTGAATAATGGATCTTTAACCAAAAACCAAATTCAACAAAAAAGTGACGCTAAACGTGGTTTTCGCGTCAAAAGCTTTAAACTTAAAATAGAAGACATCGCCTATATAGAGCAAGTCGCAAAAGACCGAGGCCTGACTCAGAACAGTTTATTGATTCAAGCGGTCACTTATTTTAATCATCATCAAGATCACATCCCGCAAGATAGTCAGTAACTCTCTTCAATGCTATTTATTCAATCCTGTTTATATGCTGCAGGCTTGGAAGCGATAAAACATGAATATCAATATCCTATTAATCTTGGATCTGCTTTATGCAAGCCAGACATAGATATTGCCTACACAAACTTTAAAATCCATCGAAATGGATTTTAAAGAATCACTCAACTTGAAAATATAAATTAGTTGGTCGTCGGTTGATCAATAGCTGCAATCTGCGCCGATTGCTTACCGACCTGTTCAGCAGGTTGTTCAGCCTCATTCGCCACTTGATCATGTGTCGAATGCTCGACATCGGATGTAAGCTGTTGCTCATGCTGAGTTTCAGCTGGCGCAGTTTGAGCTTTATCGGTTTTATTACATGCAGTCACTGTGATTGCAACTGTAGCAACGAGTAGCATTAGACAGGTTTTTAAGTTCAACATTTCATGCCCTCAAAATTTAAATAACATTTACCCCATAAAGCTTACTGGGCTTTTATTAAAATTCTGTGAACCTAAACGTTAAAAGGATTCAAATTGCCAGCCGCCACAAACAAGCCACTGTACTCAGAACTCAATTTTAAAAATACGCTATAGACTGCGGTTTATTCGGCCTGCAACGCATAAAGTACCGTAAAAGATGAGAAGTTCGTTTGATGACAAAGCCTGAATAAAGCTAAATCATTTGAGTAAAGTGTTTATTTTTAGAGATTTAATGGGAAAGGATATTTGAAGGGTGGTGATGGAATGGTGCGCTCAGCGGGACTCGAACCCACGCCACAGGCTTCGGAGACCTGTACTCTATCCAGTTGAGCTATGAGCGCATAAAAGACTGCGCACATCATAACAAAAATAACTCGAAGGTAAAGCAATTATCCATCAGCCACGATACTGCTGCCTATGCTTTATACAATGTTCTCTTTATGCAACGGACAATCTCGGCTTTTTAACTTGGTTTCTTGTGATAGATCGCTCACAATAGACGCTCATTGAGGCAAGTGAGTTTTACATGACTGAGGCATTGACAGTAAAGGATTTATCTAAAACCTATAGCAATGGATTTCAAGCACTTAAAGGAATAAATTTATCTGTAGCAGAAGGTGAGTTTTATGCACTGTTAGGACCGAATGGTGCAGGTAAATCCACAACGATCGGGATTATTAGCTCCCTGACCAAGAAAACATCAGGTAGCGTTGAGATTTTTGGCCACAATTTGGACACTCATCCATCACAAGCCAAACAATGTCTAGGCATCGTCCCGCAAGAATTCAACTTTGGTCATTTTGAAAAAACTTTTGATATCTTGGTCACCCAAGCCGGCTATTACGGTATTCCTCGCGCCGAGGCGCAGAAACGTGCAGAAAAATATCTAGATAAGCTCGGACTTTGGGATAAACGTGATGTGCAAGCGCGTATGCTTTCTGGCGGAATGAAACGCCGCTTGATGATTGCGCGTGCCATGATGCATGAACCAAAGTTATTGATTTTGGATGAACCTACCGCGGGTGTAGATATCGAGCTGCGTCGCTCGATGTGGGATTTCCTGATCGAAATGAACCAAGCTGGAACATCGATTATCCTCACCACCCACTATCTCGAAGAAGCAGAAATGTTGTGTCGTCGCATTGCGATCATCGACCGTGGTGTGATCAAAGAAGATACCAGCATGAAGTCCTTTCTCAATCAATTGAATGAAGAGTCATTTATCTTTGACCTTGAGCATCCGATTGAGCCGATTGATATTCCAATTATCGGGCTTAAATTTAATCTCTTAGATCCAATGACACTCGAAGTCAGCATGGACAAAGCCCACACGCTGAATGATTTATTTTTACTCTTTCAAGCCCAAGATATTCAAGTTCGAAGCATGCGCAATAAATCTAATCGCCTAGAAGAATTATTTGTCAAAATGGTGGAAAAAAATCTAGATGGAGTTGCGCAATGAATTTTACCCAACTCAGAATTGCACTGTTCACCCTAGTTCGTAAAGAAATTCGCCGTTTTATGCGGATTTGGCCGCAAACCTTGCTCCCGCCCGCAATTACCATGAGCTTATACTTTGTGATTTTCGGCAATCTGGTCGGCTCACGAATCGGGGAAATGAGTGGCTTTAGTTATATGCAGTTCATCGTGCCTGGTTTAATCATGATGGCGGTCATCACCAACAGTTACTCCAACGTATCGTCGAGTTTTTTCAGTGTTAAGTTTCAAAAAAGTATTGAAGAACTACTGATGAGCCCTGTACCCCTACACTTAATCTTGTGGGGATATGTGATTGGTGGTGTTTCTCGCGGTGTATTGGTTGGGATCATCGTTACGGCGATGAGTTTGTTTTTTACTGACCTCAGCATTCATAATATTTTCGTGACTATATATACTGTCATCATTACATCGCTATTATTTTCCTTAGGCGGCTTTATTAATGCAGTCTATGCAAAATCCTTTGATGACATCTCGATTATCCCGACCTTTGTACTGACCCCCCTGACCTACTTGGGCGGTGTGTTTTACTCAATCAGTGCACTAAGTCCTTTTTGGCAAAACTTGTCGCTGGTGAATCCGATCGTATATATGGTTAATGCCTTTCGATACGGCATCCTAGGCCATAGTGATGTCAACGTCGCGATTTCTCTGCTGGTGATCACCCTATTCTGCGCCGTCCTATATGGCGTTGCTTACTATTTACTTGCTCGTGGTTCAGGAATGAACGAATAATGACTGTTGAAGACTCTTTATTGGGCCAAGAAACCCAATACCCCAACCAATATCAACCTGATATTTTATTTCCAATTTCTCGCCAAGCAGCGCGGGAAAATTATGCGCATGTCGAAGGCATCTATCAGGGTCAAGATTGGTGGCATATTTTTGAAATCTCGTGGCTAAATGCATTTGGCATCCCACAAGTCGCCATCGGACGTATGAGTCTGCCTGCATCTTCACCCAATCTCATCGAATCAAAGTCACTGAAGTTATATTTCAATAGTTTGAACTTTACTCGCTTTGATACCGAAGCTGCCTTTATCGAAACGGTAGAACGCGATCTGTCCGCAGCGGCGGGCGCTACGGTGCGCTTAAGCTTGTTTCAAGTTGATCAGCTCCATATTTCCCAACCAATGGGGCAATGTATTGATCAGTTACAGCCAGCGCGCCTATCTGAACATCCGGATGCCAGCCTACTGAGCTTGGAAAATGGCGACCTTATAGATGCTGTAAACCAAGAAAGTAGGGAGATTCAACTCTACTCACACTTACTGCGCAGTAATTGCCCCGTGACAGGACAACCGGATTGGGGAACATTATTCATTCGTTATCAAGGTAAAAAGCCTTGTTATCGCAGTGTTTTAGCTTATATTATTTCCTATCGTCAGCATAATGGTTTCCATGAGCAATGCGTGGAACAAATTTTTGCCGATATTTGGCAACAATTAAAACCGGAAAAACTGATGGTCTATGCAACATATACACGGCGTGGTGGATTGGACATTAATCCCTGCCGTGTATCGGACGCAACATGGATGCCAAGCCCAATTCGATTGGCGCGACAATAAGATAAAATACTGAGGATAAACCTAATGTCATTTTTTGGTTTTATACCTTCTGAGATGTTACTTAAAAACATTCAGGCGGGTGTTGAGAAAAAAAATTCTAATGAACCACTTTACCCACTACGTGATCAAACGGCGTTACTGATCAATGATGAAATTATCGATGCGATCTTGACCGACCCCATTCGGCATTTTCCGCCGAGTGATAAACGTGATACTGCTGAAAAGCTCTCCGGCTATATCAAATCAACAGTTGCTGTGTTACTCAAGCAACTGTTGAGTAAGGCACAAAATGATGTGGTTCGGCATTCGATTGAGTTCTCTGAGCAGAGCTTATTTCAAACCGCTACAGGTGAGTATAGAGTCGGTGAAGCTTTGAATGCAGAATTAGTTAAGAACCTAAAGCAGTGTTATGCCGATATTCATGCCGGTAAAGAAATTGATTTGGCAGCATTGACTGAATATTACAAACAGTTTTCAGATGCAACCATCAAGCACTTTATGTCTGACTTCAATCACACCTTAGATCTGGGGTTGATTAAACGTAAGGCCTCTGAACTTGGTGCCGCGGCTGTCACCAAGGCAGTGCATGTGGCGATCAACAAAATCATCCCAAGGCTGAGCCCAGAAGAGCTTTCGACCTTGGCTCAACATCATGATCAACTATTTTTTCAGTAACGATCTTTTAAAATGAATGCTGAGGCTTTGTTGATGCTTCAACCCAGCGAATATGCTGAAAGCCCACTTCGAGCTCAAAATTAAATTTTCACGTTAAAAAAACCGAGTATATTCTCGGTTTTTTTTATCATGTTGTTGATACAGATTGTCTTCAAGCGCGATTGTGATAGCATGCCCAAAGCACTTTTTAGACACTTAAATCGCCACCATGCCGCCAAGTTCACAATATAAATTCTTACGCCAAGCTCCCCGTGATGGACTGAGTACGGCCATGCAGCCCTCTCGATGGCAACGTATGCATATCGACCCTTGGCTGTGCCTCTGCCTGATCGCGATCGCAGCACTCGGACTGACCGTGCTCTATAGTGCGTCAGCACAAGATAGTGGCTTAGTTGCGAAACAGGCCATGAGTTTTGCGATTGGCTTCGCGGTCATGATTGGTCTGGCGCAAATCCCGCCCAAAGTGTATCAAGCATTTTCCCCCTATTTTTATCTATTTGCCTTCCTCTCACTGTTTGCAGTGATGATCTTTGGTGAAGTACGCATGGGGGCACAGCGCTGGATCACCATTCCTGGCTTCGGTAGCGTACAGCCCAGTGAGTTTATGAAGATTGGCATGCCGCTGATGATTGCTTGGTTCTTATCACGCAATCCTCTACCACCAAGCTTTAAAAATGTCATGATTTCCTTAGTCCTGATCATTGTGCCCTTTGTCATCATCGCAGAGCAGCCTGACTTGGGAACCTCATTGTTGATTTTGGCCAGCGGTATATTTGTGCTGTTTCTAAGCGGACTGTCTTGGAAATTAATTTTAGCCGCATTTGCATGCGCAGGCATGGTTATCCCCGTGGCTTGGATGTTTTTATTGCATGATTATCAACGTCGCCGCGTCTTGACCTTATTAAATCCTGAAGCCGATGCACTGGGCTCAGGCTGGAATATTATTCAGTCCAAAACTGCCATTGGTTCTGGTGGCTTTGTCGGCAAAGGTTTTCTTGAAGGCACTCAATCACATTTACACTTTTTACCCGAAGGTCATACTGACTTCATTATTGCAGCCTACTCTGAGGAGTTTGGCCTGATTGGAATTCTGATATTAATCACGCTATATTTCTTGATTATTTTCAGAACATTCCAAATCAGTTTGCAGTGTTTTCACAACTTTGGCCGTATGGTCGCTGCAGCCTTTGCACTGTCATTTTTTGTCTATGTCTTTGTCAATGCGGGTATGGTTAGTGGCATTCTACCTGTGGTCGGTGTCCCACTGCCCTTTATGAGTTATGGCGGCACGGCAATTATTACCCTAATGGCGACCTTTGGTATTGTCATGTCCATTCATACGCATCGATAACAAGGAACCAATTAAATGTTAAAACTTATCGATAAGCTTAAAACACTTAGCCTTTGCGCAGTAGCTGTTTCTTGCTCAAGCTTCACTCAAGCAAATGATTTTGCCCAAAACCCGCAATACAACGATTTTAAAACCAAGACCATGCAAACTTATGGTTTAAGCAGTATGCAAGTCGACTCAGCCATGAGCGGTGCCAAGAATCTGCCCAATATTATTAACATCATGAACCGTCCGGGTGAAAGTAAACCGTGGTACGCGTATAAGTCGATGTTTTTAACAGAAGGGACCATTCAAAAGGGTGTGCGCTTTAAAAACCAATATGCGGACGTGCTCAATCGTGCAGAACAAGAGTTTGGTGTGCCTCAAGCGGTGATTCTCGGTATTTTGGGTGTGGAAACAGGTTTCGGTGCCAATAAAGGTTCCTTTGTCACCCGTGATGCACTGGCAACGCTGGCCTTTGGCTTTCCTCGTCGCGCTGAATACTTCCAAGACGAGCTCAGTGCCTTGATCGCATGGACCTATAAAGAAGGTTACCCGACCAGTAGTGTGGTGGGTTCCTATGCCGGTGCGATTGGCTATCCGCAGTTTATGCCAAGCAATATCAGTAAATTTGGTGTGGACTATGACCAAAATGGCCATGTTGACTTGCGTAACTCAGCCAGTGATGCGATTGGCTCGATCGCCAACTATATGGTTCAGCATGGTTGGCAGAAAAATCAACCGATTGGCTTTCAAGGCCGCTATCTCGGAAATGACCCAGAACAAGTGATTGCCAAGGATCTGACCCAACCCACACCTTACGGCGTGCTGAAATCACAGGGCATCACACCGATCAATCCGATCGTAAAAATTGACGATCTCGACATGGTCAATGTTATTCAATTACAAGACAGTAATGGGCCTATTTACTATATTACTTACCCGAACTATCAAGTGATTACCACCTACAACCGAAGCCGCCTCTATGCGACTGCGGTATGGTTACTTGGGACTGAAATTGCAAGCCGTTAAGGCTTGTGGTTTCCACTAGATCAGAAAAGTCAAGAATTATTAATGTGAAATCGTTCAAATTTAAGGCTTATTTTACTTCTAGTTACAATTTAGATTATTTTATAACCAATGCACGTAAGTTTTTGTCCTTTTTGTCAGTGAAATTCAAATAATACTAGACACATTTATAGCACGGTGAATATTATCGCCTTCTAATAAATGTAGTTGCACCAGTAAATTTACAGACTTTGCGCTTAATTTTTCTGATTGATGAACATTAATATCGCAAAGTTCTTAGGAGTTAAACGATGCATGCTTCGCTGAAATATATGCTGGCACTGACGTTAGGATTTAGCCTGACACCACTTAAAGCAGAAATGGTTCAGTCATCATATTTAAACAATGATGCCGATAGTTCGAGTCTTGCTTCACGCGTGATTAGCAAAGATTCAAATAATTTCAATTCACACTTTTCAAATTTGAATAGTTTAGCAATCACTGAAAGTAGTGGCGACAAAATCCGTCGTCAAACGATTGCAGCCAAAATTGCAATCCCAGAAGATGAGCCTTCAGTGATTGATAAATTGAATACCGTCGCCTCAAACACGGTACGTAAATTTAGCCAAACCGGTGTTGCATCTTGGTATGGACGTCAGTTCCATGGCCGTAAGACTGCAAGTGGCGATACCTTCGACATGAATGAGCTGACTGCTGCACATCGTAGTTTGCCATTGAACTGTTTTATCCGCGTCACCAACAAAGAAAATGGTAAAAGCGTGGTCGTTAAAGTCAATGATCGTGGCCCATTCCATGGCAACCGCGTAGTCGACTTGTCTTATGGTGCAGCTAAGCGTCTTGGTATCACCAACTCAGGTACAGCCAAAGTAAATATTGAACGTGTCGATGGGCCAAGCTCCTAAAACATTGCAACGACATTTATTGATAAATGAGCCACTTTAAGTGGCTTTTTTATTGCCCTGAGTTGGACCAAAACTCAGTTCTTTGACCGAATCCCCTCCATCACAACATACCCGTTCGTATCCCCACTCCGCACGATAGCCCCAATCGCCGCTCAAATCGCGCCACAGCCCACTTATATACATTTACACTCTACCCTACAACAAGGCGCTTAAAACGCAGATAAGACCGCAAAGTCACAATTCAGCGTTCTGTTAGCATCGACAATGCTCTAGTATAAAGAGATCGAGTCAACGATCAGCCAAGGAGAGCACAATGAAGTCGATAGGCGAATGGTTGGATGAATACAGTGAAAGCCACCAGAACAGTACCAACAAAGCCATACACTGGGCCTGTGTGCCTGCTATTTTATTTTCTATTATTGGCATACTGGCACACTTTAGCGCGATGCTCACAGCACTGCTGATTGTTTTAAGCTTGATCTTTTATGCACGCCTAGACTTGGTCTTGGCCGTGGCGATGGCCGCGCTGATGTTGGTCATGGCCTGGTTGATCGTGATCTTACCCGTGGGAACTGGATTTTATATGGGTGTGTTTGTACTGGCGTGGATCGGTCAGTTTTATGGTCACAAAGTTGAAGGTAAAAAACCATCTTTCTTTAAAGACTTACAATTCCTTCTCATCGGTCCAATCTGGTGTATGGATGCTTACTTCGGCAAAATCATGCCGCGGCGTTGGAAATCCCGTCATCATCCAACAGCATGAGCACTGGCGCAATAGGCTCAGGCGATCAGCTTTGAAGCCTAACGCCAAGCGACTTGCCTCATACCCCGATGATCCACAAACCAATGTATCAACTGATCTGTCGCGTTGCATGGAGGCAACAACTCGGTGAGGTGATGCCCCCTGCCGCGACAAATCCTATTTAAAAACTTTTCCATCATGTTTTAACCAACCATCAATATGCCGATGCTGCGGGTCATGATGGGTCCAGTGAATCACACCACCTTGATCGCTATAGGCATATTCGCCATAAAACTCAACTATATCCCCGACTTCCAACTTCGCGATTCGAGGTGCGAGATCGATATTATGCGCCACTAAAACTGTTAAATCCGGAGTAATAGAAAGAATAAACTTCTGATGTCGCGAACCATCTAAGTCATCTTTTAAAATTGCTTTGGCCCGCCCAGAGGACTGCACCTGAACCTTGTGCTGCTTACGCTCAAAAGCCTGCTGAATGCGTGCAATACCATCATGTGTTGCGCCAGCTTGGATTGGATCGCGTTGTTCAAGGTCGTGTTCTACTGTTGCCAAGTGCGGGGCTAAGGGCGATTCAGGCGTGGCAGGTTGATTTTGTTTAGCTAAATCAATGCCCCAGTACATTGCCAACAGCAAGCCGAAGATCGCAACGATACTGACTGGTGTTTTTTTCGCCATGACACATCCCCTCCCCATGCAGCGCCTGATAAGACTCAATGCGTCATATAAAACTCAAAACAATCAAACAACTGAATATTTCAGCCCCCTACTATAGCGCACAAAGGCAGTCAGCCAAATTTAGGCATAAAAAAAGCTCCCAAGGGGAGCTTTTTTT
>JASLJB010000350.1 GCA_030152605.1 Acinetobacter sp.
ACTACAGGTAAATGGAAAATCAGCTGTGTCACGGTAAAACCAATCACATCCTTGGCTTTGAGTTTTAAAATCCCCAGCATCGGCAACATAAAGAAGGGATTAATGAAATTGGGTAAGGCCTCAGCAGCGTTATAGACTTGCACTGACCACCCCAGATGGACTTTCAAATCATTGGCAGCTTGCATCACATAAGGTGCTTCAATTATCCACTTCCCGCCACCGGATGGCACAAAGAAGCCTAACACCGCCGAGTAAATCCCCATCACCACAGGGAAAGTTTCTTGATTGGAAACAGAAACAAAGAAGTTGGCAATATAGTGTGAGACGGAATGACCCTCAACATTGACTGCTTTGGTCATCATATAGGCGATACTGCCGTAGAGTGGGAACTGGATCAGCACTCCAGAACATGCAGGGACGGCCTTTTGTACCGCATTGAGAAAGTTGCGTGGTGTACCATGTAAGATTAAACCTAACATCAAAAATAAGAAGTTATAGGTGTTGAGATTTGAAATCGCCAACATTGGGTCATTTTGTACAAACTGCGCGTAAATCCAAAACAGACCAATCAAAAACACAATGATGGTCAACAATGGCGATGTTTCCAACCAATCTCCCGGACGTTTAGGATGATTTGGCTCAGCAGCGACAGGTTCTTCATCAAACTGAATATCAAACTGTTCTAGGGTTTTGACATTTTGACCTTTCGGTGCTGACCAATAGGCGATTGCAACCGATATAATGATCAAGACCACTACCATCAACATCGACTGCCACAAGAAAATCGTTTCTGAAAATGGAATCACACCGGTAAGTTGGTAAATATTATCTGGCAGGCTGCCCTTATTGGCCTGAATCTGTGCCGCAGAGGAACTGAGACCCAGTGCCCACGTTGCACCCATCCCAACAAATGCAGCGGCAGCGGCGGCACGATAATCCATATTCAGATCTTTACGTTTTGCCAGTGCAATCACCAAGAGTGCGGTTAATACCGTACTCATCGCCCACTGAATCAAAGAAATACTCAGGCTGACAAAGGCCACCATGACGACAGCCATGCGACCATCATTCGGAATTTTGGCCAAGGCCTGAATTATTTTCTCAACCGGCTTAGATACCGACACCACATAACCACAGACAATCAGCATGGTCATTTGCAGTGTAAAAGGAATCAAGCTCCAAAAACCATCGCCAAATGCGCCACTGATCGAGGTCGCAGGTGCACCAATCGACCATGCAGCAACCGCTACGATAATCACACCCAGCAATGCAAATACATAAGAATCTGGAAACCATTTCTCAGACCAATTACTGATGCTGACTGCGATACGTTCAAAAAAACCTGTCTTTTGATTCATCATATATTCATTCCTTGAATGCATGAAGTCAGACTCCATTCATGATATGGAGTCTGACCTGTTGTAGAGTGTTTCCCACGTCTTTGCTTTTTTGCTTTGACTAATTTTTATTAATGAACTATTTAATCCTTCAAGTTATTGTGATGAAAACTTTAAGCTGGGATCAGCTTGACTGCGGTTAATTGCTGCACTGTTTCAAAATCCACATCGTCCGCCAGCTCAACCACTTGAACACCGGCCTCGGTAATATCAAATACGCCCAAATCACTGATAATGCGCTGTACCACGGCGCGTCCAGTCAGCGGCAAACTACACACTGGTAAAATCTTGGCTTGTCCATCTTTGGTGCTGTGTTCCATCAACACCACCACTTTTTGTACGCCGGCCACCAGATCCATCGCGCCGCCCATGCCTTTGACTTTTTTACCTGGAATCATCCAGTTGGCCAAATCACCTTGCTCGGAAACTTCCATCGCCCCCAAAATCGCCAGATTGACGTGACCACCACGGATCATGGCAAAAGATTCTGCGCTAGAGAAAAATGCGCCACCTTGACGCACCGTGACGGTCTGCTTACCAGCATTGATCAAGTCTGCATCCACGGTTTCTTCGGTTGGGAACTCGCCAATGCCCAATAAGCCATTTTCCGAGTGCAACCAAACATCCATATTCTCTGGAATATAGTTCGCCACCAAGGTCGGTAGACCGATGCCAAGGTTGACATAAAAACCATCTTGTAACTCTTGTGCGGCACGTTGCGCCATTTGTTGTTTTGTCCACGCCATGTCTATTCCCTCAGTAATACCCAATTATGCCGATGTGCTTAAAGTTTTTTGTTCAATGCGTTTTTCAGGTGTGGCATTGAGTACGATACGGTCCACATAAATCCCAGGCAAATGAATCTCATCAGGATCAAGCGCACCGATCTCCACGATCTGTTCTACTTCAACGATGGTGAATTTGCCTGCCATCGCACACTCAGGGTTGAAGTTACGTGCTGTTTTTCTAAAAATTAAATTGCCTGCACGATCGGCTTTAAAAGCTTTGACCAACGCCACATCAGCCACAATCGACTGCTCTAAAATATAATGCTGCCCATTAAACTCACGTTGTTCTTTATTTTCAGCCACTAAAGTGCCATAACCGGTCGCAGTATAAAACGCGGGAATACCCGCCCCACCGGCACGTAATTTTTCTGCTAACGTGCCTTGTGGGGTTAGTTCAACTTCGAGTTCACCGGAAAGAAACTGACGCTCAAACTCTTTGTTTTCACCGACATAGGATGCGATCATTTTTTTGATCTGTTTGGTTTCAAGTAAAATCCCCAAACCCACGCCATCAATACCGGCATTGTTACTGACACAGGTCAGTTGATCGACGCCAGTTTGTTTGAGCGCAATGATCAATGCCTCTGGAATACCACACAGTCCAAAGCCCCCCACGGCGATGGTTTGCCCTGATGCGACCACATCTTGTAATGCTGCTTGTGCTGATGAAACGACCTTATCCATAGTTTTGATATCCTTTATCTTCTGGATCTAGTTGTAGCAGCATATACATCACAAGAGAAATTGAATGATTTCATTGATTGATGAGTTTTTTAAATCAATCAGGCGATATCGCTTCGATTTATTTAAGGCTGAGGATCAGGGTTGGTTGATGCGGCGTCCTGCCACCATGGGCAAATACCGCGTAGCATTCAAAGTACTTAGGCTATTTTTACTGAGTTGTTTTAATTTCTGATGCTGGATGAATCGAGTTGGGTTTAAACGATCTGCGTAAAGTACTAAATTGAAAAATCGAATCAGCAAATTGGAATTATTATAAAGTGCTGCTTGGGTTATTTTAAAATAAAAGTAAAAATACAAGTGAATCAATACAGCCTTCAGCATTTAAATCAGTTTAATGCTTATTTTAGTCTCGGATGCTTATTTAAAATAAAACTATGATAGTCATTAATGTCGTGCTTCATGGCTAATACTCACCACCGTTGCGCCGGCAGGGACTTTATGCGGCTGAGCCTTGTTTGGTTTTGGTGTTGCGCTATTTGATGATGCCGTGGGCGATACAATCTGAATATCACTGCAGTTAATAAATGCTTCATTGGCGGGATCTTCACGCTGCCAGACGGATAAAATAATCGCATTCCCCACCCGATCCTGTGGAATCACAATATCAGTGCTATAAGTACGTTTACCATTTGCGGCAGTGACCGCAGCAGGCATTACACCATTATAAAGCGGTGTATCTAAATCAATATCGGACCAGCGTAATTCACGATTTTGATAGTTTGCCTCTTTCTTGGTGATATAAATACGATGCGTAGAAGGATTATGTGCTGCACTCAAATCCCAGGTATGTTTGATCTTGGCACCGGCTTTCACTGCTGTGACTTTCCAGCCCTTATTCTGCGGTTGGTCTAAGCCTTTTTTATCTGTGTCACCACTGGCACAAATTAAACCATTTGGTACTGCTTTTTCCACTGCCGCTTGGCTGCTGCGAGGGTTCGGATTTGCAGAAACTTCATTCCATTGCACAAAGGGATAAACACCCGATGTTTGAAAACTGGCGCGACATCCAGCATTGGGAATTGCGCTGGCACTGCCCCAGAAATTGCCCTCTTGGTAACATTGATATTGACGTGAAATTGGATAAGACACTGCGCCGTGTGCAAAACTCTGTTGTGGCAAAATCATTGCAAGCAAAGAAACAGTACTCATTAAAATACGCTTAGGCATGCTAACTCCAAAAAAATATTAAACTCGATAAATAGGTAGATGTTCATATACCAATACAGCGAATATATCCGCGATGCGGCTAGATTCGCGGCAGAGTTTAAATATCTTTTTATGCATGTCAATCTAGGTATTTGGCCGTATTTATAGTGATGCAAGTCACTATTTTAAAATAAGAAATCCTCTAAATTAATTTAAGTAATAAATAACAAGATAATATTTTTATCAACAAATAAAACCCCTCCAACGACATGCGATATATTTAATCAATTTTAGAGTTCTGCTGTTTTCAGTCTTGGATATTATTACTGCAACTTGGATTCAATCGTCTAAATAATCTGCTCCTCATCCAGACTCATACGCTCTAAAGTTTGAATAAATGTGGCAGAGATTTTAGAAATAGTGAAGTTCTTTTTATAAATCACACCAACAGGTTTGGATAGCCGCTCTCCACTCAATTCGATCGCGATGCAGCGACTGTGATCAATAAAGGCTTGAAAATGTCGCGGAATCACGGTCACGCCAGCACCCAGCGCCACAAAGTTACACATCGATGAAATCTGATGGCACTCCACTTGCACATCGAATTCAATCTGATGTTGCTGACCGTATTGATCGAGCAAATGTCGGAGGATCGAGGGTTTTTGTAGGCTGACAAAACGATTGGCGCAGAGTTGTTGCCATGAAATAAGTTTCTCCCCTGCCAAATGATGTTCTCGGCTGACCAAGGCAATAAAATCTTCATCAAATAAGGGCTGAAACTCAAGCTGTTCTTTAAAGTCTGGCTCAAAACAAATCCCCAATTCAAAGATGCCGTCTTTGACCAGTTCGATCACACTTTCATTGGTAATATCATTAATCGAAAAGCGGATATTGGGATGTTGATCCAAAAAGGATTGAATCACTTTCGGCAGTAATGAATGGGTAATATAAGGCATCGATGCCAAGGATAGGCTGCCCCGATTAAACTTAAAACGTTGCTTGAGGTCATATTCCATCTCATCCCAATGCGCAATCAATCGTCTGGCATAGGGAATAAGCGAACGCCCTTCTTCGGTCAGTTCAACCTTACGGGTATTGCGCTTAAATAATTTCCCACCTAGCTCATCTTCAAGTCCCTTGATGGTTAAACTCAAAGCCGACTGGCTAATATGCAACTCAATCGCAGCATTCGCGTAATTTAAAGTTCTGGATAAAATCAAAAAGCTTTTAATTTGTTTTAAGGTCACTTCAACAATATCCTCAACGTTATTTGCCACGATTGATATAACATGCACATCGACATTATAATCACCATCCTGCGCTAAACGAGATTTAAGCGTTTTGAGCCTAATACGCGTTTAGCATCAAATCTATCATACATGGATTAATCCAAAGGATTGCCCACAATATGGCTGATAATCCCCTTCATAATATGTGGACCTTGTTCTCGACGTAATTCGGCATACCACTGTTCAGTGATCGCTTGATCTTTCATATGGGTAATATCGCAGCGTTTACGCGCACTGAAGATCATCTCTTGGCAGCGTTGATTACGCTTGTCTTGATAACGTTGCAAGGCATCTTCCACCCCCAAGGTATTGATCTGTAATGAACGTGCCAAATAGATCGCATCCTCCATCGCCTGACAACCGCCTTGACCGATATCGGGCGTGGTGCTGTGGGCCGCATCGCCGACCAAGACCACCCGGCCTCGATAAAACTGAGCAAAGGGATCGATATCATGGATTTCAACTCGATTGGTTGTGTTGAGATCGATCTGCTCAATCAGGTGCTGCACAGGCGCACACCAACCTGCAAAATACTGCTGTAATAAGGCCTTATATTCTGCACGCGCTTGCTGTAGACCATGCGGCAGCGGCACATCGAAGAAGAAATAGAACTGTTGATCGGCCACGGGCATCATTGATACACGTTTGCCGTCAGCAACAAAAGTCGTCCACTGATCTACCGGTGCCAGTTGCGCTGAACAGGCCACCAAACCATTCCAATTCACATAACCGGCATAACGGCGCTCAACCGCTGTGCCGAGCACATGGCTGCGACTGATCGAATGCGTACCATCTGCCCCCACCAAAAGTTCCGTATTTACGCAACTGGCATCGGCAAACGTCAACATGACCTGATCCGGCAGGACCTTGATCGCGGTCATTTTCTTGGCCAAATAAATATCTTCACGGCCAAACTCATCCATGAGTAGCTTTTGTAAAGCAGCACGTGAGACCGGATAAGGACGTTGCCCCACCGCCTCGATCAAGGGCTGTAAACTAAATTGGGTCATGGTTTCGCCGGTCTTGCCATCCACATAGGCCAAGTGGTCCATTTGCCCACCGAGCTGAGCGATTTGTTCAGTCAAGCCTAAATAGTTCAAGCATTTCACCCCATTCGGCCACAATGAAATCGCAGCCCCCACAGGCAATATTTCACTGACTTGTTCATATATCTGCACCTGATGACCAAACTTTTTCAGTGCAATGCCAGTGGTTAAGCCTGCGATCCCCGCACCAACAATTACGATCTGCATCGATGTCTCCTCAAGATAAAGCGCGTCTTTCACGTTGACGCTAGATCTCTAAGCCCTGCCAAAAACATGCCATTTCACAGAAATTCTAAATATGCTGACCGCCTTTGCTACGCAAGCCTGAATGAAAGTTGGCATAGGCTGTGCTTTGAAAGCCAGAGCAACACTTATTCAAAATACTGAAAAGGTAGAAAATTATGGCCACTTTATTTGCCCCAGCTTTTGAGCTCCCGCCCGCGCTACAGGCACTGACCAATCTCGCGGATGCCCGAATTGGTGCAAAATCCATTCAATGTTCAGACAGTTTCTTTGCGCCCGTCGAGAGAATGCTGCAATTTGAGGCAGCCATCTTCGTCGAAGATAAATTTGATGATCACGGTAAGTGGATGGATGGTTGGGAAACACGGCGCAAGCGTGAAGTCGGCCATGATTGGGCCATCGTTCAGTTGGGGGTGGCGGGCCAGATTTGCGCCGTGGATATCGACACCAGCTTTTTTAGTGGTAACTATCCCGCCTCTGCTTCAGTCGATGCTTGCTATATCGAAGATGCCTCCGATCAGGACTTCGAGCAAGTCACCTGGCACAGTCTATTGCCCAATCAAGAACTTGGCCCCAATCAACATCACATCTTGCCGGTCAGCTGCGATCAAGTCTTTA
>JASLJB010000366.1 GCA_030152605.1 Acinetobacter sp.
TCCAAACGGGTTGCATGCTTGCAGGGGAAATGCCAAGAATCGCCACTTGTGGCCAATTCACTAAGGGCGTAAATGCGGTACCGCCGATACTACCTAAGCTGGTCAGGGTAAAATTCGCCCCTTGTAAATCTTTTGGTGACAACTTGCGATCACGGGCTTTTTGACTCAGTTCCGCCAATTCCTGCGCAATTTGCTTAATGGATTTTCGATCAGGATGACGCAACACAGGAACGGTTAATCCCTCTGGCGTTGCCACGGCAATGCCCATATGAATCTCGTGACGCAACCATACTGACTTTTGATCATCAGCCAAATGCCCTGCAAAATAAGGCTCTTGTTTTAATAAGTACGCCACCGCTTTAGCGATGAATGCCAAAATCGTCAGGCTTATGCCCTGCTTTTTAAAAGCTTCTTTCAGCTCTCCACGCCACGCTTCAAGCTCCGTAATATCTGCCAAATCAAACTGGGTCACTTGAGGTATAAAGTTATTTAATGACAATTGCGGAATAGAAACTTGCTGCAAACGAGTCATGGCTTTTAGTTCACCACCACCAAATGCACTAAAGTCGGGCAATGCTGGTAATCCCGAAGTGAATTGTGCTGTTTGGGGTGTAGATGCGAGCTGTGGTGCGGTTAGACGTGTTTTCACATAGGCAAATACATCTTCTTTAATCACACGATCATGCTCGCCTGAAGCCTTAACTTGAGTTAAAACCACGCCTAATTCACGCGCCAATTTGCGTACCGCAGGCCCTGCATAGACTTTGGCGTTGTCGTTTTCTTGTGCTTGGGTCAAGGGTTGTAGTGATGTAACCGTCGTTGATTCCTGAACTATGCTTGGTGGTGATTCAATCACATTCGCTGACTGTACAGGGTCATTTGATGGCTCGGAGCTGGATTGCGTTTGATTCGTTACTGTTTTGACTTGAATTAATACCACGCCCTCTTTGACACTATCGCCCTGCTTAATTTGAATGAATTCCACCGTACCTGCCACTGAACTTGGTACTTCTACCGTGGCTTTGTCCGACTCAAACACCACGATACTTTGTTCAGTTTCAATTTGATCACCAACTTTGACCAAGACTTCAGCAACTAGTGCTTTTTCCACCCCAATATCAGGGACTTTCACGTCAACCACTTGGCTTATAGATTCAACCTGAGATGGCGTAGGCTGTGCTGATGGTTCATTTTCTACAGGTTTTGCTTTTACCTGTGGTACTTCTGATTTCTGCTCCTCAGTTTCCGCACTTTGAGCATCTGATTCTAGTTCAATCAATGCTACACCTTCCGTTACGGTATCACCTTGTTGAACCAAGATACTTTTAACTATTCCTGCTGCTGTACTCGGCACTTCAACCGTTGCTTTATCTGATTCTAAAACCAAAAGGCTGTCTTCAACTGCAATGCTGTCGCCCACTTTGACAAGAATGTCTGCAACCAGTGCCTTTTCGACGCCAATATCAGGTGCTAGGATTTTCATGATTGATTCCCCTCACCAGTTTGATTGTCATGGTATTCAGCCACTGCTTGTACTTCTGGGTGTGCTTGCGGTGCCCACGCCACAGGTCGATCGGTATCTAACTCAAAAGAAGAAATCGCATCTTTCACTAAACGGTTTTCTACCTCGCCTTCATCGGCCAATTTTTTCAAGGTCGCCACTACGATATGCGCTGCATCGACCCCGAAATAACTGCGTAAATTCGCGCGCGTATCTGACCGCCCATATCCATCTGTCCCCAAAGTCACATAGGGGCGACTGTCGGGTAAATAGGCACGAATTTGCTCGCTATAGGCACGCATATGATCGGTTGCTGACACAACAATGCCATCTGAAAGGCGTAACTGTTGTGAGACCCACGATTCTTTAGCAGACTCAGCCAATGGATGCAGACGATTGTATTCTTCACATGCCATACCATCTCGCGCCAATTCATTAAAACTGGTCACACTCCAAACATTGGCATGAATTTGATATTCATCACGTAGGATTTTGGCAGCTTTCATTACTTCACGCAAAATCACACCCGAACCGAGCAATTGAACACTTGCCTGCTGATCTTTTTCGAGCAAGTACATGCCACGTTTGATGCCTTCTTCGACTCCTTCAGGCATGGCAGGATGTTCATAGTTTTCATTCATCACAGTTAAATAATAAAACACTCGTTCCTGATCTTGATACATGCGTTTTAATCCATCATGCACAATCACTGCCAGTTCATAGCCGAAACATGGATCATAAGCGACGCAGTTTGGAATGGTACTTGCCAAGAGATGCGAATGACCATCTTGATGCTGCAAACCCTCACCGTTCAGTGTAGTACGACCTGCTGTTGCGCCCAACAAGAAGCCCTGTGCCTGTGCATCACCTGCCGCCCAAGCAAGATCACCAATACGCTGAAAACCAAACATTGAGTAATACATATACATCGGAATCATCGGCAGGTTATTGGTGGAATAGCTCGTACCCAATGCCGTCCATGCACTCATCGCCCCCGCTTCGTTAATGCCCTCCTGTAGCATATGACCATCTTTTGCTTCACGATAATTCATCAGCTGTTCATTGTCTTCAGGCGTATAGTTTTGTCCGTTTGCGGCATAAATACCGAGTTGACGGAACATTCCTTCCAAACCAAAAGTGCGAGCTTCATCCGGTACGATCGGCACCACATGATCTTTAATGGCTTTTTCTTTTAATAATGCCGCAATCAAACGCACCATCAACATGGTGGTGGATTGCACTTTCTCACCACTGCCTTGTAATACACTTTCAAAAATTGATAATTCGGGGATAGGTAAAGCCGTACTTTCTTTTCGACGTGCAGGCAAATAGCCGCCCAAAGCTTCACGGCGAGCTTTCATATATTTCAATTCAGGCGAGTTTTCT
>JASLJB010000369.1 GCA_030152605.1 Acinetobacter sp.
AAAAAATATGGATAACACTGCTGTTTTGACGCAGATGCGTCAACTCATTCAACTCATTGCCCAGCATAACCATGCTTATTATGTGATGGATCAACCAGTGATTGAAGACAGTGAATATGATCAACTGTTCCATCAGCTCAAAGCCTTGGAGCAACAACATCCTGATCTGATCCAATCTGATACCCCGACCAACAAAGTCGGCGGCAAAGCCCTCAGTAAATTTGAAAATATCACCCACAGTGTGCCGATGCTGTCCTTGGGCAACGTGTTCAACACAGAGGATTTATTTGCCTTTGCACGTCGGGTTGAAGAACGTTTGCCACAGCAAAAGATCCAATATGATGTCGAACTCAAATTTGATGGTTTGGCGATTTCATTGTGGTATGAGCAAGGTCAGCTGATCCGTGCCGTGACCCGTGGTGATGGTGAAACCGGTGAAGTGATCACGGAGAATGTGAAAACCATTCGCAACCTGCCCAAAGTTTTAAGCAGCGCAAGTGGCACTGTGCCGGCCTTGCTTGAAGTGCGTGGTGAAGTACTGATGCCGAAAGCCGGCTTTGAAAAGCTCAATGCCGAGCAGCTGGCCAAGGGTGAAAAAGTCTTTGCCAATCCACGTAATGCCGCAGCCGGCAGTCTACGCCAACTTGATCCGGCGATTGCGGCTTCTCGTCCCTTGGCTTTCTATGCTTATGGTATCGCGCAATGTGAACCGCATCATGGCCTGAGCCGTATGTCTGAGAGTCTGGCCTGGTTAAACCAATTTGGCTTTGCAGTCGGTGAGCAACACTTTGTCTGTGACAGTATCCAAGAAGTACAGCAGCGCTATGATGAAATTCAAGCACTGCGCCCTGAGTTGAGTGTTGAAATCGACGGCATGGTGATCAAAGTCGATGATCTCAAGCAACAAAAGCAATTGGGCTTCTTGAGTCGTGAACCACGCTGGGCCACGGCCTATAAGTTTCCTGCGGTTGCGGCCATGACCACGGTTGAAAATATCGACTGGCAGGTTGGACGTACTGGGACGCTGACCCCCGTGGCGCGTTTGGCACCGGTATCCGTAGGCGGTGTCACCGTATCCAATGTGACCTTGCATAATATCGGCGAGATCTATCGTCTGGATGTGCGCATTGGCGATCAGGTCAGTGTTTATCGCAGTGGCGATGTGATTCCCAAAGTAGAACGGGTCTGGCCAAAACTACGCCGCCCAGATCAAGTCTACGAGATGGTCAAGCTGCCTGAGCAATGTCCAGTCTGTGCCTCGCCGGTGGTGATGCCAGAAGGTGAGGCCTTGGCACGTTGTTCCGGTGGACTGTACTGTGCTGCACAGCGTATCGAAGCGATTCGTCACTTTGTTTCACGTAAGGCCTTGGATATTGAAGGTTTGGGTGATCGCTGGGTCGAGTCATTGCTGCATCTAAACTTGCTCAATGATGTGGCGGATATTTATCACCTGCATGAGCATCGTGAGCAATTACTCAGCATCGAGAAAATGGGTGAGAAATCGGTACAGAACCTACTCGATGCGATTGAAAACAGTAAGAAAACCAGCTTTGCGGCCTTTATCTATGCACTCGGTATTCGCGGCGTCGGTGAAACCACTGCGCGGATGTTGGCCAATACCTTTCAGACTCTTGAAGCGCTGGCAGCAGCCGATATTGAGGCCTTGAAGAAAACTCCGGATGTGGGCGATATCACCGCAGAGTGGATTTTTGACTTCTTTAAGGCGCCGCACAACTTAGAAGTATTGGCACGCCTCAAGGCCGCAGGACTGCATTGGGACGCGCCAGTTGCACCCACACGTCAGCCTTTAAATGGTGAGAGTTGGGTGATTACCGGCACGCTGAGTCAGCTGGGTCGCGATGAAGCCACACAGTATCTACAGGCCTTAGGGGCACGAGTCAGTGGCAGTATATCCAGTAAAACCAAATGTTTGGTGGCGGGTGAAAAAGCCGGTTCCAAGCTGGAAAAAGCTGAAAAACTTGGGATTCGTGTCATCAATGAAGCCGAATTTCTCGCGCTGATGGCCGAATATGGCCAAGGTCCTATTTAAAGCATAGGCGGGGATCAATAAAGGGGTTTAATTGTTAATCGAGCCTCCGAGTTGATCTCAGCGCCGCTGTAACAGGCTGTAAAGCTGATTTGGGTTTGGCCTGACCGTATGCACGTCTATGATTGGCTTTTTCGTATTATATCTCGTTGTTTTATAATGATTTATATTGAGTGCGCTAAGCTAAAGGTCGCCTGTCGAAAGTACTGAGAAAAAGTGGTTCAAATACATTCACAATTTCTGTCGCGACATGAATAAGACCCATTTGTATTGGTTACAAATTTTAATACAGGCAATGCAGCTTAAGTGGGCCAGTTTGATGCTTAACTTAAGCACTGCAAAGGCTTATTTTTTATATTGAAATTGAGTTTGAATAAGTGCAAATGCGTATGTTTCTCATTTTAATTTCAAACAAATCAAAAACTTACGATACTTTTAATTTTGCATATTCGCAAGAATATGTTCATAATGACCGCAATTAATATGGAGTGTGTGCAATGCGTGGTAATCCAGAAGTCGTAGCCTATTTAAATATGTTGATCGGTGGTGAGCTGGCTGCCCGTGATCAATACCTCATTCATTCACGTATGTATGAAGATTGGGGTTTAAGCAAAATCTATGAACGCATCGATCATGAAATGCAAGAAGAAGCACAACATGCAGATGCGATTATCCGTCGCGTATTGTTCCTTGAGGGAACACCGAATATGCAACGTGATGATGTGGATGTCGGCACAGATGTGGTGTCTTGCTTAAAAGCCGATCTTAAACTTGAATATGATGTACGTGAAAAACTCGCCCAAGGCGTGAAGTTGTGCGAAGAAAAAGGTGACTACGTCACACGTGATATGTTGCGCCAGCAAATGACAGATACTGAAGAAGATCATACCTACTGGTTAGAAAAACAAATTGGTTTGATCGAGTTAATTGGTTTGCAAAACTATATCCAATCACAAATGTAATCGGCATCAGCTGCTACCTAGACCTAGAGTTTGAGGCAGACAGCGACAAAAAAGCAGTGCATCCGCACTGCTTTTTTGTATCGATCAATCAAGGTTGATGCGTCAAGATTGATGAATCAAGGATGAAAACTTTGTCTGGGTTGTTTATTTGGCACCAGTGGCTTTGATCCCCAAGGCATCACGCATGATAAAGAACAGATCGGTTTGATCGAGTAGGCCAGAGATATTGGCTGCACGTGGACCATAGGCCGCGGTACGTACTTGAGCGCCAGTATGCTCTTGGAAAGGACCGGTAGAGGTGGCGTAGTTGAGGGTCATGACCGCATTGTCTTTGGTTTTCAATGCAACAGTTTTGCCTGGGCTTGCAGCACCTTCTGGAACCAACTGACCGATGATGCTTTTTGGAATGATCGGGCTGCTTGGAATGATCTGACTGGTATGCGCATGGTCACCGGTGACGATGATCAGGGTGTCTGGGTTCTTTTTCGCAAACTCAAATGCAACTTGGATTGCTTCATCGAGTGCTACAGTTTCACCAATCTGACCACAGGCATTGGCAGCGTGATTTTCTTTGTCGATCGAACCACTTTCAACTTGCAGGAAGAAGCCTTTTTTGTTGACCTGTAATAACTCAATCGCTTTAGCCGTCATGTCTTTTAGGGTCGGGATCGACGCTGGACGTTTTGGATTGTTCTTATTACATTCAACTGCAGCCGCTTTTTGGCCACCGATGCTTGCAGCAGGGCCGGTCCAACTCACCGGTAAGTTGCCTTCTGCAAATAGACCCAACAGTGGTTGAGTTTGGTTGGCGACACTGACGGCTTTCATTTCATCAAGGTTGCGTACCACTTTATAGCTTTGGTCTTGTGCTTGCTGATACAGGGTTTTGCCGAGGTATTTACCACCAACAGCCACTTCATTAAAGCTTTTCGCACCACCACCCAAGGTCACGTCTGCACGCGCATTGAGCAATTGTTCGGTGATCGAACCTAGGCCATTGCCTTGTGGATTGTCGAGTGAGCTTTCATTACAGTGTTTTTTGGTGGCCACAGGACCGTAACAAAAACGTGCTGAGATACTGGAAATCTGTGCCGCAGGGGTGGCGTCTTGCAGATCCGTGGTGGTGACATTACCGGTGGCAAAGCCGGCTTTTTTCGCCAAGGCTAAAATCGAAGGATGCACAGTGCCATAGGTATCGATGCCGAGTGCATTGTTATAAGTTTTGACACCGCTCGACCATGCCGTGGCAGAGGCGGCTGAGTCAGTGACGTATTCTATGCTATTTTTACCTTTTTCAAGCGCATAAGTGGTATAGGCACCGGTAAATGGAAATGCATCTAAGCCTTTAAAGTAACCGCTCGCGCCTTCGGCATAGTTACGTGCCGCGGTGATTTCTGATTCACTGGTACCATCACCAATAAATAAAATCACATTTTTAACTTGTCGATTGCTGAGTGAGGCTCTGAGGGCTTCGGTACGTTCTGCTCTCAGGCGTGTCGCGCCACCTTGTTTGCTGATCTCGCCTGTAGCACCCGGGGCAAGTAACTCGCCATTGGCTGCCGAAGTCGTAGTGTTGGGTTGCTTACTGACAGGATTGGTTTTTTGCTTGTCATCATCGCCGCAAGCACTGAGCAGAGAAATCAGTACCGGTAACAGGAGTAATTTAAATTTCACGTGAAGTCCCTTTATTGGTGGGTGAATTCGTCAATAGGTGATGGGAGCGAAAATACACGGCAATTATGACGTTAAGATTTCTAAATTATGAATACGTGTGTGCGTGATAAGTCTTTTAATTTCAATACTGTGTGCTAGATAGCGCGTAGGGTTTTATAGTGTGGAGCGCTGCTAAAAATGTTCTGCGATAAAAGCAGCAATAGATACATCAATGACGATCAAAAAAAATCGCCTCCGTAGAGGCGATTTTTAACAGCTGTTTGCGTTATTTGCGCTGTAGCGCGAGGAAAGTATTATTTGATTCCCATCGCATCACGCATGATAAAGAACAGATCGGTTTGATCCAGCAGACCTGAGATATTGCCTGCATGCGGGCCATAGGCTGCGGTACGCACTTGGGCACCGGTATGCTCTTGGCTAGAACCAGTCGACGTCCCGTAGTTGATGGTCATCACGGCATCATCTTTAGTAATCAGAGAAATGGTACGACCCGGGCTATTGGCGGAGTTAGAAATGATCTGACTGGTATGCGCATGGTCACCGGTGACGATGATCAAGGTATCTGGATTGGTTTTGGCAAAGTTAAGCGCCACTTGGATCGCTTCATCGAGTGCCACAGTTTCACCGATTTGACCACAGGCATTGGCAGCATGGTTTTGTTTGTCGATCGAACCACTTTCCACTTGTAAGAAGAAGCCTTTTTTATTGACTTGCAACAAATCAATCGCTTTGGCAGTCATGTCCTTCAAGGTTGGGGTCGAGGCTGGGCGCGCAGGGTTGTTGGTATTACATCGGACCGCTTCGGCTTTATTGCCATTCAAGGTCGAGGATGGACCACTCCAACTGACGGGTAAGTTACCATCAGCAAATAGACCCAGTACCGGTTGATCTTGATTCGCCGCGGTGATGGCTTTCATATCATCAAGATTGCGCACGATTTTATAGTTTTGTGCTTGGGCTTGTTCGAGTAGGGTTTTGCCCTGATATTTGCCACCCAGTGCAACTTCATTAAAGGTTTTGGCACCACCACCAAAGGTCACATCGGCACGTGTATTTAGCAATTGTTCGCTGATCGAACCTAGGCCATTGCCTTGTGGATTGTCGAGCGAGTTTTCATT
Organism: Acinetobacter sp.; assembly: GCA_030152605.1. Taxonomy (GTDB): domain Bacteria; phylum Pseudomonadota; class Gammaproteobacteria; order Pseudomonadales; family Moraxellaceae; genus Acinetobacter. Next base: position 5,802 of record JASLJB010000369.1, read on the forward strand.
ACAGCGTGCTTTGGTCGCAACTGGACCATAGCAGCTGCGTAGCGAGATACTGGAGATCATCGCAGCGGGGGTGGCATCTTGTAGTTCAGTGGTGGTGACATTACCGGTGGCAAAACCGGCTTTTTTGGCCAGCATCAAGATCGATGGATGTACGGTGCCATAGGTATCGATGCCGAGTGCGTTGTTATAAGTTTTGACACCGCTGGACCATGCCGTGGCAGAGGCGGCTGAATCCGTCACATAGTTGACCGTTTTCTTACCGCGTTCAAGCGCATAGGTGGTATAGGCACCGGTAAATGGGAATACATCGAGACCTTTAAAATATCCACTTGCACCTTCGGCATAGTTACGTGCCGCAGTGATTTCAGATTCACTGGTGCCGTCACCAATAAATAAAATCACGTTTTTCACCGGACGATTGCTGAGTGAGGCTTTAAGCGCTTCGGTACGTTCAGCTTTCAAGCGTGTCGCACCACCGAAGGTACTGATATCGCCTTTGGCATTGGGGTTAAGTAAATCACCATTGTTGCCCACCACAGGTGGTTTTTCAGGGCTAGGGCTAATGGTCATATCTTTGTCGTCACTGCCACAGGCGGTGAGGGATGCAATAAGTACAGGCAATAAGAGTAATTTAAACTTCACGTGTCTTCCCAAGGTGGTTGCTTTTTTTGTGTAGTTGGGAAGTTACTGGAAAAATGTGACGTATAGATTACTAAATTATGAATATAAGATTAAGCTTAAGTAAGTGATTTTTGATGTGATATAAATCACGTGTGTCATTTAGCATTGCGCCCTGCAAGGGCGCAACGAGTGAATAATGTGAGCTATGGCGTTCAGACGCTAAGTAAAAGCAGCTTGAAGCATCCCGTTTCACTTTAATTTTTCAATGTCACGCAAGACTTCTGCGGCATGTGATTGGGTATTGACGCTGCTGTAGTGATAGACGATCACGCCATTCGGGTCGATAAGGAAGCTTTCGCGTTTGGCGATTTTGGTGAAACCTAAGTTACGCACGATCCCCAATTGCTTGCTGAGTTGATGCTGCTCATCAGACAAGATCGGGAAGGGCAATCCAAGCTTTTGCGAGAACTGCTGATGCGATTTGACGTCATCTAAGCTGACCCCCAACACCACTGCATTATTTTTTAAAAATGCAGGATAGAGTGCTTTGAATTGGTTGGCCTCTTCGGTGCAGCCTGGGGTATTGTCTTTGGGATAAAAATACAACACCACCCATTTGCCTTTGTATTGACTGAGTTGATGCCATTTCTGGTTTTGATCTTGCAGTTTGAACTGTGGGGCTGGGCTGCCAACCCATTGTTTTTGTTTTTCTTCAAACTTGCTCAAATCCGTACTTGCCGCCTGCGCAGTGATTGAGAGGCTCAGACTGAAGCTGGCGCAGAGGAGGCCAAGCGTTAAAGCTGTGATCTTTTTCATGTGCGGATGACTTTTATTGTGAAGTTGACTGCCATTCTAACAAAAGCCGCCTAGCGGTGTAAGGAATTGAACCCATTTGAAAATTCAAACTGAATATTCGCAGCAGCAAAACTTCGCTGGCGCCTTGTGCAGTGGGTACTGAGACGGCAGAATACGCCAAGGACAGCCCGCGCGTAAACATGCAAAAGCAGAAAAGGACTTCGATGTTTAAAATATTATGTATCACCGGATGGGGCATGGGCGTAGCCCCCTTGCAGGCCCTCAAACAACAGTTCGCGCAGCAGCATTATGTGATGGATGTGCTGGATATCTTTGATGCCAATGATCCCGAAGTCATGCAGCAGCATCTCGATCAAGTGCAGCACTATGATGTGCTGATGGGATGGTCGCTCGGTGGGCAGTTGGCGACGTTATTGGCAGCGCACTATTGGCAACATACCGGTATTGCTAAACCCTTGATCACCTTGGCCACTCAACCCTGCTTCGTGGCCAATGCGCATTGGCACAATGCGATGCCAGTGGCTGAGTTTAAGGCCTTTCAACAGTCCTATTTTGATGATCCGAGTAGCTGTATCAAACGCTTTTGTTATCTGATCACGCAGTTGCCAATCTATGCCGAGATGCCGCTACAGGTCGATGCAAAACAACAGCGCTTGCAAGCCAAAGCCAATTGGTTATCCCTGCAAAGTTTAGTCCAAACGCCAGACGCTGCGCCAGCACAATTGCAACTCGCACGTGGACTTGAGCTTTTAGAGCAACTGAACTTGGTGGAGAACTGGAAAAACTATCCGGGTCAGCAGTTGCATCTCTATGCGCATCAAGATGCCTTGATCAATCCGCAAGTTGTCCAAGAAATCGCAGATTTAGCTGCAGATTCGCTACGAGTGGGCTATGTGAGTGGCGCACATGCCTTTCCGGTATTCAATGTTGCTGAGACCGTCGATGAAATTGTGGCACTGCTTGGTCGAGATCCTGGGTAAATTGCGCAAATTGTGTTGATGTGTGAGCGCAGTCACTAGAATACAAGTTTTAATTAAAATTGATTTGATTCTTCACGCAATTTATTTTTCAACCATGCTGGGGTATGATCGAAAATCGCTGTGTATGCAGCGACATCAATATATCTGTGTATGTATAAACAAATAATGAGAGTTCAGGATGACCGACGAATTTGATCTTAACCATTTATGGCATCCCTATACTTCCATGACTGATCCGATCGCATGTTTAAAAGTAAAACGTGCCGCTGGGGTCACGATCGAACTTGATGATGGGCGTTGTTTAATTGATGGCATGGCCTCATGGTGGTGTGCGATTCACGGTTATCAACATCCGGATCTCGATCAGGCGGTGATCGAGCAGCTCAAGTCCATGTCGCATATCATGTTTGGTGGTTTGACCCATGATCCTGCCATTGAACTGGGAAAACTGCTGCTGCACATCACCCCTCCAAGCCTCGATAAAATCTTCTATGCCGACTCTGGTTCGGTGGCGGTTGAAGTGGCCTTGAAGATGGCGGTGCAATACTGGACCTCACAAGGCAATCAGCTGAAAACCAATTTTGTCACCCCACGTTCCGGCTATCACGGCGATACATGGAACGCGATGTCGGTCTGTGATCCGGTCACCGGGATGCATCAGGTCTTTGGCTCAAGTCTGCCCAATCGTATCTTTGTGCCCGCACCACAAACCCGCTTTGATGCGCCGTGGGACCCAAGTGATATCGCTGAACTCGAACACACCTTGGCGCAGCAGCATCACAGCATCGCCGGTTTAATCTTGGAGCCGATCGTGCAAGGTGCGGGCGGCATGCGTTTTTATCATCCTGAATATCTACGTCAGGCACGCTTACTCTGCGATCAATACAATGTGCTGTTGATTTTTGATGAGATTGCCACCGGCTTTGGCCGCACTGGAAAACTATTTGCTTGGGAACATGCTCAAGTCGAACCGGACATCATGTGTATCGGCAAGGCATTGACCGGCGGCTATATGACTTTATCTGCGACCTTGACCAGTCGGCATGTGGCAGAAAGCATCAGCCAAGGCGAGGCAGGTGTGTTTATGCATGGGCCGACCTTTATGGCCAATCCACTGGCCTGTGCGGTGGCACTGAAAAGCACGCAACTGTTGTTGTCACAGGATTGGCAGGGCAAAGTCTTGGCCATGCAACAGCAACTCGAACAACAGCTTAGACCCTTGGCAAAACTGGCGCATGTACAAGACGTTCGGGTCTTGGGCGCGATCGGCGTGGTCGAATTAACACATCCGGTGAACATGCAGCAGATCCAACAACAATGTGTGGAACGTGGCATCTGGGTACGACCTTTTGGCAAATTGGTCTATGTGATGCCGCCCTTTATCATGACGGCGCAAGAGCTGGAGTTCTTACTGACCCAACTGGTCGCCGTGGTGAAGTTACAAGCCGACAGCAGCACTGATGTTGGAGCAGATGCAGCAGAAACACGATTCAATCCAGATGCAGCACAGGTGAAACAGGCATGAGTTTAGTCGATCATTACGCCGAACAATTGGATCAGTTGCGGGCACAAGGCAATCTACGTCAATTCACTGCACTACAGCCCTTGGGTCGCGAGATTCAAATTGGCGAGAAGCACATGCTGAACTTTGCTTCCAATGACTATATGGGCTTGGCTTCAGATCTGCGTTTGCGTGAGCAGTTTTTTGATCAAACCCCGATGCGAGATCGGGTCATGAGCAGTTCTTCTTCGCGTTTGTTGACTGGAAATTTCCCCGCCTATGAACAGCTTGAACAGACCTTACGACAGGCCTTTGGTCGTGCAGCGTTGTTGTTCAACAGTGGTTATCACATGAATATCGGGATATTACCGGCATTGAGTGATAGTCGTACGCTGATCTTGGCGGACAAGTTGATCCATGCCAGTATGATCGATGGGATTCGCCTGTCGAGCGCCAAATATCTACGTTATCGGCACAATGATCTGGCACATTTGCAGCAGTTATTGCAGCAGTATCATGCGGATGCGAACTATGACCGTATCATCGTGGTGACTGAATCGATCTTTAGTATGGATGGCGATGAAACTGATCTTGCTCAGTTGGCCCAGCTCAAGCAACAGTTCAGCAAAGTCATGCTCTATGTGGATGAAGCGCATGCCATCGGTGTGCGCGGCACGCAGGGCTTGGGCTGTGCAGAGCAATCTCAGGTCTTGGATCAGATCGACTTTTTGGTCGGCACCTTTGGCAAGGCCTTGGCCTCGGTCGGCGGCTATCTGATCTGTGATCCGATCATCCGTGAGTATTTGATCAATCGTATGCGACCGTTGATTTTCAGCACCGCACAGCCACCGATCTGTATGGCCTGGACGCAATTTGTGTTTGAAAAGTGCTTAGAACTGGCTCCGCAGCGACAGTATTTGCAGCGCATGAGTCAGCAGTTACAGCAGGCCGTGCGCGATAAGGGCTATGCCTGTCCATCCAGCAGTCATATCGTGCCGATCGTGGTCGGTACATCGGATCGAGCGGTGCAACTGGCGCAGCAACTGCAGCAGGTAGGGTTATATATCATGCCGGTGCGACCGCCAACAGTGCCACAAAACAGTTCACGCTTACGTATTTGCATGAATACCCATATCACTGCCGCAGATCTCGATCTGCTCATGCAACATCTTTGAGGCTCAGTTGTGAGTATTGATTCTGCGCAGGTGGCACAACGTTTTGCCCAAGCCCACCATAGTTATCGTGAACAAGCGGTGATACAGAAAAAGATCGCCACACAGTTGCTTGCCTTGATGCAGCAGCATGTGGCGCGCAAGCAATTTGGCCATGTATTCGAGATCGGCTGTGGTTCAGGTAATCTCAGTCATGTGTTTATGCAGCGCTATGCGTTTCAACGCTTGTATCTCAATGATCTGTATCCCGAAGTGCAGCAGCACTTTAGCGGGCTAAAGCTGTCGCCATCGCAACAGATCGACTGGTGCCTGGGCGATATCGAACAACTGGCCTTTCCGCAACAGCTGGATCTGGTGATCTCGAGTTCGGCGTTACAGTGGGTCAATGATATCGATGCGCTGTTACAGACCGCCGAGCAGGCCTTACTGCCACAGGGCTATTTATGTTTCTCTAGTTTTGGAGCGCAGAATCTAATTGAAATCAAAACCCTGACTGGGCGCGGTTTGGATTATCTCGATGTTGAGGCATGGACAGACAAGCTGCGACAGCAGGGTTTTGAGCTGTTGCATATCCAATCAGGGCTTGAGCAAATGTACTTTGCACATCCTCTACAAGTGCTCAAACACTTAAAGGCAACTGGCGTGACTGCCACCGCGCAGCAACATCGCTGGAACAAACAGTCATTGCAACAGTTTTATCAGGACTATCTACAGTTTAGCCAGATCGATTCAGAAGGTCAGCGCCGCTATTGCTTGAGCTACCATCCGATCTATTGTATTGCACGTAAAGTCGCCGGACCTGCACACACAACAACATCTGGAATAGAAGCATCCGCAATGAAGTCAAAAACAGAAACGTCAGGAACAGAAACATCATGAGTGGACAGGTTTATTTTATCAGTGGTATCGACACCGGCATCGGCAAGACCTATGCCACCGGCTATCTGGCCAAGTTGTGGCGAGACGCAGGGCAGAAGCTGATTACCCAAAAACTGGTCCAAACCGGT
>JASLJB010000029.1 GCA_030152605.1 Acinetobacter sp.
CGACCTTATACACGCTGGAGTAAATTAAAGCATGGCTTCTTATGTTCTATTGGAGCAAGCACGTCATATTCAGGCCTTGGTTTTGGATGTGGATGGTATTTTGAGTGATGGTTTTGTCAGCCTCACCAACACTGGCGATGAAATCAAATCCTTCGATATCCGTGATGGTTTGGGCATGAAGTTGGTCCAACAAGCGGGCCTGAAAGTGATCATTATCACCGGGCGTCAGAGCAATATTGTACAAAAACGCATGTCAGACTTGGGCGTGGACTTGGTCTTTCAAGGCCGTGAAGACAAGGGTGTGGCGTTAAAAGAAGCCTGTGCACAGTTGGGTCTGTTGCCAGAAGAATGCCTGTATATGGGCGATGATTGGCCAGATTTGTCTGCCTTCGGACTGGCGGGCATGACCGTCACTGTGCCGAATGGCCATGTCGAAGTTCGTCGCCGTGCCAACTTGGTCACCCAAGCCATGGGTGGGCGTGGTGCAGTACGTGAAGTCTGTGATATGTTGTTGATGGCCAATGGCAGTTACCAAGCGCTACTTGAAAAGTATCTTGCTGTCCCACATTAATATGAAACCGCATTTACACTGAATTTGTTGATCAAAAATCTATGGATACACGACTTTTATACATCACAGCAGTGGTCGTCGCCGCGATCAGTGGTGGATATTATTATTACAGTGGTAAGGGTGAAAAGTTAGATGCAGATGCTGCACATAGCATGATCTTTACTGCTGATGAAATTCAGTTGTTGCAAACAGATGATGATGGCAACTTACATGTACGTGCGCATGTGGATCAGCTTGAACAAAATGTTCAAGAAAAAACCAGTACCCTGAAAAACTTAAACGCATCGCTCTATCACGCCGATCAGATCGATGCGACATTTAGCGCCAAAAAAGCCCAAAGTTTTAATGATAATGAAAAAGTCATCTTAAGTGGTGAAGTCAAAGCCGTGAAAATAGGGCAAAAAGGTCAGATGGAGTTTTTAACTGATGAGCTTACCGGTTATCCAGACTTGGGCACTTTAGAAACCAATCATACTGTGCAAGTCAAAGCCCCCGGTGGCGACTTTGTCAGTAAAGGCCTTAAAGCTGACTTAAATGAAGGTCAGTACGAATTTTTTAATATTCGAGGAAAGTATGCAGCACGTTAATTTAATCTCACTTTCGAACACTTTCCTAAAACAGCTCACCGTGACTGCCAGTGTTGCACTGCTGTCGGTGTCTGCAATGGCATTACCCTCTGATCGCAATCAGCAAATCTCTTTAGTGGCGGATCGTGCGACCTATAATGACAAAACGGGCGTGACCACCTATATCGGTAATGTGGTGATCGAACAAGGTACCATGAAAGTTCAAGCCGGTTCGATCGTGGCACAGTTGAATCAAAACAAACAAATGAGTGTGATTACCGCCACCGGTTCACCGGCCAAGTTCCAGCAACAACTTGAAACCAATCGCGGCATCGCTCGTGGTGAGGCACAAAAGATTGTCTACAATGCTGAAACTGGGATCATTAACTTGATCGGGAATGCTTATCTCTACCAAGATGGTGCCAGTATCCGCAGTAGTACTTTGAAATACAGTATGAATAAGGGTGATATTGAAGCCTCGGGTGCATCAGGCGCGGGCAATAAAGACAACAAGCGCGTGCAAATCATTATCCCACCAGCGGCCAATAAATCGTTCCCAGGAGCACGTGATTAATGGATCAGTCTGAATATCCACAACGTACCTTATGCATCAAACACCTTGGAAAAAACTACAGCAAACGCTGGGTGGTGAAAGATGTGTCCTTCAGCATGAAAAGCGGGCAAATCGTCGGTTTACTCGGTCCGAATGGTGCCGGTAAAACCACCAGCTTTTATATGGTGGTGGGCTTGGTGCGTATGGATCGCGGCGAGATTCATATGGATGATTTGGATATTTCAGATCTGGCCATGCATGAGCGCGCGCGGATCGGGATTGGCTATTTACCGCAAGAGGCCTCTATTTTTAGAAAGCTGAGTATTGCGGACAATATTATGGCCATCCTTGAAACCCGTAAAGATCTCAACAAGGTAGAGCGTCAACAGCAATTACAGCGCCTACTCGAAGATTTTAAAATCACCCACATCAAAGATTCCTTGGGCATGAGTGTGTCTGGTGGTGAGCGCCGCCGTGCTGAGATTGCACGAGCATTGGCTGCTGATCCCAAATTTATGCTGCTGGATGAACCCTTTGCTGGGGTCGATCCGATTTCGGTCGGGGATATCAAAGACATCATCCGTACACTCAAAGATCGTGGCATCGGCGTACTGATCACCGATCATAACGTACGTGAAACTTTGGCGATTTGTGAGCATGCCTATATCGTCAGTGAGGGTTCCGTGATCGCAGAGGGCACACCTGCTGAAGTCTTGAGTAATGAGACGGTACGTGAAGTCTATTTGGGCGAGGATTTTGTGGTTTAACGGGGCTGCTCAATTTCGAACTTGAGACTTTGATTATTAGATCATGAATATGCAATACACTATTGATAAGACTTATCTTTTTGAAGAAGACATTAAAAAAAGTCGTTTTCAAGCCATCGCGGCGCCAGTTGAAAATGAACAGGCCGTGAAAGCTTTTTTGGCAGAACATAAAGATATCACCACCACACATCAGTGTTGGGCCTGGAAGATCGGTCACGAGATTCGCTTTAATGATGACGGTGAGCCTTCAGGGACTGCGGGACGTCCAATACTCGCCACCATCGAAGGCAATGACTTGACCAATACCATCGTGCTGGTCAATCGTTGGTTTGGTGGGGTTAAACTCGGCACCGGTGGTTTGGTGCGTGCTTATGGCGGCTGTGCTGGTCAGTGCTTGAAACTGGCTGAGAAGACTCAGTTGATTCATTATCAACAGGTGAGCTTTGACTGTTCCTTTGCGGATTGGGCCATTTTACAGTACGAACTCAAGCAAGCGCAGATTGACTATCAAGAACAGTATCTCGGTCAAGGGGTTGAAGTCTTGGCCAAGATGCAACTCGATCAAGTCGAAGGCTTTGCGGTGATGATTCAAGATCTAAGTCGTGGGCGTTCGCAGCTTAAGCTGATTGAAGAAGCCGATGCGGATGGTACATCTGGAGCAGACGCTGGCGATGTCGCCAACCAAGCAGCGAGTGAGGCATAAGTCCATGCATGAGCAATGTCCAGATTCAACAACTTCTGATCCATCCCATCCTGATCCATTGCTTAAATATCGTGCGCAGCATCAGCATCGACTCAACTATATGCCGTGGTTGTATTGGCGTTTAAAACCTAAAAATAAAGTCTGGGCTGAGGCGTGGCAGCGTGAGTACCAAGACTATTTGATGGACATGGAAGATATCGAGATCGGGGAGAACTGTTTTATCTCACCCTTGGCGCATATCTTTGCCGAGCCTGGACGTAAGATACGTATCGGGGATCATAGCTTCGTGGCCGCTGACTGCACGCTACATGGTCCCTTAGAGATCGGCAGTGAAGTTGCGATCAATCACCACTGCATCTTGGATGGTGGGCGGGTTGGCATCAAACTGCATGATCAAGTGCGTATGGCCGCGTATTGTCACCTGTATGCCTTTGATCATGGGATGGATTTACAACAACCGATCTATCAGCAGCCGGTACGTTCACAGGGCATCGAGATCGGCAAGGATGTCTGGTTGGGAGCGCATGTCGGGGTGAAGGATGGGGTGCAGATTGCGGCACACGCCGTGGTGGGTATGAACAGCATGGTGACGCGAGATATTGCTGAAGCTGAAATCGTCGCCGGCAATCCAGCACGCTTTATTCGGCATCGCAGGTGAATTAGCCGTTCAAAACGGTTGAGTTAATCTTTAATTTACGACACTATAGGTCGAGAACTTTAGTGACTTGTAGAGTCTATAGACTCTAGCTTTTAATTTTAAAAAACTCGACCCAGGGCGAAAATACCAAAGAGAGGCGACTATGAAACGTGTTATTGCATGTATTGATTCATCACCTTGCATTCACGCGCTTGCTGAAGCTGCAGCATGGATTGCGACACAAACTCAGCGTGAACTCGTCTTGTTGCAGATCTTAGATTACTATCCTGCAAGTTATCACTTGGGTGAGATTAGCGGTGTTATCGGCTTTGAAAGTAATGCCATGCTGCTCAAAGAACTTTCTGAGTTGGAGCAAAAACAAAGTGAATTGGCACTGGACTATAGCAATAATCTTTTAAAACATATTTCTGAAACCGTGTTTGAGAAATATGGTATTCAACCGACCCAAATTCAAGAAAAGGGCGATTTTTTAGAGCAAAGCTTTAATATTCTACGCCCAGATGATATCGCCGTGATTGGACGTGTTGGTGAGCGTTCAGCAGAAAAAAACAAAACCATCGGTGGTAATGTCGAAAACTTTATTCGTGGCGCCAACTGTACCGTGATGACCGTGGGGGAAAGCTTTAAGCCACCGACACGTTTTATCTTTGCCTACGAAGACTCACCGACCTGTAAAAATATGCTGCAACGCGTGGCAAAAACCGATTTATTACGTCTGCTGCAATGTCATTTACTCTATGTTGGCGATCACCCAGAAATTTTGAATATGCCAACGCAATATCTCAAAGATGCTGGTTTAGACGTGGTGGTGGAATATCGTTACGGTGATGTGGCGGATAATATCCTCGACTACCAAGCGCAGCATCAGATTCAGTTGATCCTACTCGGTGCCTTTAGCCACAGTAAAATTCATCAGTTCTTCTTGGGCAGTGTCACCACCAGTATCTTTAGGAACTCTAGTGTCCCGCTGTTGGTGACCAAATAGCGTATCACTAGATAGTATGTCACCAAATCGTGTGTCACCTATCAATCGTGGTTTAATGTGCTCAATTGAGATGATATTGTGAATAAAATAACGTATGGTCAAGATACTGTCGGCTCGCCTCAATCTTAAGCCCTTTGCCATGCTGTTGCATCTACGTCAAGCCCCTTGCTGAAGGGCTTGAATGTTTTGTGCGCTTTCGCTAGAAGTCTTTATTTTACAGTAACTTATAATTGTAAGTTAAAGTTATCCACAAAAGTACGCACAGCTTCCGTGGATAACTCCAAGTAAATGAAGCAATTAAAACAACAAATCGCAGTAAAAATAAGCGGCTTTGCATGT
>JASLJB010000228.1 GCA_030152605.1 Acinetobacter sp.
AAGGGCAGTGAGCAGGGAAGAAAGGCCAACAACACGCCCAATAAAAAGAAAATCACCAAATTCAAAGCCAGACTATCGACTGAAAGCAGTTGGAAGAATCCTTGGTCATTGTTGATTTGCAGTTGACTACTCGACGATGAACTGGAAGTTGTGCCTGCCGCTGATGTTGCACCTTCTGCATCTGTCGTTGCATCGGTCGTTGCGTCGAGTCCAGCATTGCTGGCACTTAAGGCATCTGGATCAGCCGGCAGTGCAGTCGCGGCTTCTGCATTTGCACTTTCTAGCGGCGCACTCGCTTGAGCCGCAGTGCTTGCTGTTGAAGGAGCAGTTGTGGTGAGGGTGTTGGTTTGCTGAGTGCTATTTTGCTGACTGTTATTCGCGGTGGTATTGGTCGCATTCGCAGTATTGCTATTCTGCGGTGCGCTTGTCACGGCAGCTTGCGGAGTGCCACTGCTCTGGTTTTGACCCAGTAGGGTTTTATTTGCCCCTTGGGCCAGTTGTGGTAATAAACCATCGGCATCGGTTTTAATGGTTTTGCGCTGCATCGGATAGCACAGCCCATCTTCGGCACAGCCTTGCCACATCACCAGATATTGGCTATTGGGTTTGACTTGGAATTTGGCCGTAACTTGATTGTAATGCACATCGGTTAAACCAAAAGTTGGATCATCTTTGGCTTTACCCGCAGGCAGATTCAGTTTCAGCGGTTGTTGATTGATACTGACCTTAAACTGGTCATGATAAAGATAATAATCCGGTGCAATCTTCCATTGCAGTTGTGCGGTCTTTGTATCGAGAGATTCGGTAGACAACTGAAAGGCTTGATCCGGAGGAAGGAAATCTGTATTGGCCATGCTCTGTGCAGTAACAACTGACATGGCGCTCGCAAGTCCAAGACTGAATAAAAAACGCAAGTTCAATTCCATATTAAGCTTTAATTTGGCACCATTATCCATAGAATTAGATTAAGAGAGCATTAACTGATGTTTTTCTTTGTAAGATAATGAACTTAGAGGAGTATCTATGTTTATATTATTGGTTGAAGATGATCCATATATTGCCAAGAGCATTGCCTTAGCACTGCAACATCTCGATTTCTCTATTCAGCATGTGAGTACTGCCAAAGAAGCTGATTATTTTGTTCGTCACACCGCTGTTGATTTATGTCTATTAGATTTGGGTTTACCCGATCAGGATGGTTTGACGCTATTAAATACTTGGCGTGAACAGTCGATTGATGTCCCGGTCTTGGTATTAACTGCGCGAAACCAAACCAATCAATGTGTAGAAGCATTAGATCGGGGTGCAGATGATTATTTAACCAAGCCCTTTGAATTAACCGAGTTGATCGCGCGTATTCATGCACTGGGTCGACGCCATCGGGGTTTCTCCTCGAACTGTATTGAGTTTACTGACCTACAATTGGATAAAGCCACGCAAAAGGTCAAGCGTGCCGGCAAAGAATTATTATTATCGCGCCGTGAATATGCATTACTCGAAGTATTTATGCTGCATCCCAATCAAGTGCTTAAAAATGATGTGCTGATCGATAAGATTTATGGCTTTCAAGAGAATATCGAGAGTAATGCCTTAAATGTGCATATTTATCACCTCAGACAGAAAATCGGTGCTGAACTGATTCAAACCGTCAGGGGCGTGGGTTATGTTTTCCAGACTGAGGCTATTCAAGCGACGCCACATGCTGAATAAATCAGCACTGCAGTATTGCAGATATTATAAATACCAATCACGCGCACACGTCAAAGTCACCAGTCACGAGAACATCGTATGAGCCCGAAAAAAGAAAGTTTAAAATGGCGCTTGGTTTTGAGTATTACCGCGACTTTTATATTAATTTGGTCGGGTGCATTTGCATGGTTATATTTTAGTTTAGAAAAGAAAATCACTCAGGCCTTAGATGAACGACTTTCGGCTTCGGCGCATATGGTGTCACGTTTACTCAGTCAGATTCCGCGTGAACAACTCAGCAGTTCAGCACAACCTGCCATCTCTGAGTTAAATCAGCAAAACTTAATTGCCTGCGAAGTGTCTTTTTTTAATTCAGATTTGGTGGTTGATCAATCCATCGTGGCACGTACTCGGGGCGCGCCAAGTGCTTTAGCGACCCGACCCGCGGGTTTTAGCACTTGGACTGAAAATGGCGTGACTTGGCGCAGTTATACCCTCAAGCGTGAGCCGTTACAGGTGGTGGCGGCGGAGAAAATCCAACTGCGCAATCAACTGCTCTCCGAAGTATTACAGTCGATGTTATGGCCATTATTACTGACCTTAATCTTCTGTGTGGCTTTGATTTGGTGGATCATTAAAAAACAATTTCATTCTATCGAGCAAACCACGCAATTACTGATGCTACACAAGGATCAGCCTGATCGAGAGCTGGATTATATTCATCAATTGCAAGCGGCCTCGACACCGTTGGAGTTGCAGTCATTTATTGAGCATATTTCAGATTTGGTCACGCGTTTGCAGCGCAGTTTGGAAAATGAAAAAAACTTCAGCGCCTTTGCTGCGCATGAGCTACGCAGTCCATTAACAGCGATCAAGATTAATGTGCAACTCAGCCAAATGATGGCGCAACAATCTTCCTCATCCCAGCATCCTGCATCGGCACAGTTAATACAGAGTTTAAATGAAGCTGAAATCAGTATTAGCCGTTATCAGCAGTTATTGGAACAACTGCTATTACTCAGCCAGACCGAGCATGAGCAGATTGAGTTTTGTCAGCCGGTTGAACTGGCGCCGATCCTCAGGCAAGTGAGTGCGCATTTACAGCCGCAATATCCTGATATTCAGCAGCGAGTTGAGATTGATTGGGAAAGTCTGGGTCATTTAAATATTTCGGCGCATGCCCTGAGTATGGTGTTGATCAATATTATTGAAAATAGCCTCAAGCATGCACAGAGCACGCAGCCGATTCAGATTTATCAGCAGGGCACCGATCTTTATATTGAGGATGATGGTGTGGGTATGACGGCGCAGGAGATTGGTTTGGCCAAGCAGCGCTTTTGGCGTAAATCCGCGCAGAGTCAGGGTTTTGGTTTAGGCCTCGCCTTAACAGAAACCTTGGTGGCTAAACATGGTTATCAACTGAAACTCGTACCTCAATCACCGCAGGGCTTACAGGTGATTATCGCATTTATTATTAAATAGCGGGACTGGTAAAAATAAAATAGCCTATGCATAAAAACCCCATTTCAAGACGTTTAATATCCGTGATCAGGCACAGTCCTAAATTGATTTGATTAATAACGGGTATATGACATTGGCGGCAGGACGCCGCCTATTTTGTGCTGAGGCTTACAGGACGTACCTTTCAGCACAAAAAAGGTTTTTGACTACTTTTTTAAAAAAGTAGTAGAACAAACTCGCTCACAGAGGATGAAGATCGGGAAGACTTGCCGAGGTGGTTTTGAATATTTGAAACTTGAAAAGCAGAATTTACTCGACAAGTCTTACTGCCTTAATCCGCAGTGAGGAAATCTTACTTCTTACTTTTTATAAAGTAAGCAAAACTTTTCCAAGCACAGAACTCGCGCGCTTGCGTCGCGGATCAAACGTATCGCGGAAACAGCATTAATTCGATTGAGTCCTGCTCAAACAACTGTGCTTGGGCCCCACGAAATAAACGCTGTGATCGATCAAATAACTTAAAAGCAAAAGCTGAATAAAGATAATTTATAATAGCCTAAGCATAAAAACCCCATTGCAATTGGTTTAATAGCGGATATTAGGCATAGCCATAGCGCTATTAAATTAATAATTGCAACACGTTTAATATCCGCGATCAGGCACAACCACAAATTTATTCGATTAATAACGGGTATATGCCCATGGCGGCAGGACGCCGCCTATTTTGTGCTGAGGGTTACAGGACGTACCCTTCAGCACAAAAAAGGTTTTTGACTACTTTTTTAAAAAAGTAGTAGAACAAACTCGCTCACAGAGGATGAAGATCGGGAGGACTTGCCGAGGCAGTATTGATATCTGAATATCGCCGTGACTAATTTGTGCTTATCAGTGCTTTAAAATCCTGCATATGGGTAAATACACTCTCTTGACGTTGATAAACATCAATCAGTGGCACCAGTCGTTGAAAATGCTTGGATGCGACATGTCGATCTAGCGCTTCACGGTTCTCCCATTCTTCGACAAATACAAAATGACCAGGATCACGCAGGTCATGGTAGAGATCATAAGCAATACAGCCAGATTCGAGTTTGGTTTGATCCACCAATTCCTGATAAAGCGGCAATACCGTCGCGATGTGTTCGGGATGAATAAAATCTTCGGCAATCAGTTTAAGCATATTAATTTGACCAATGAGCAGGGGAGAATTAGTGAGGTTTAAATCCAGTTTGATCCGAAACGTTGCAAAACTGCAACATATCGTTTTATGGAAAAGGGTGATTTAAAACGGTAAATCGCTAAACTGAATAACATTCTAAATTTGGATAAAACAACATGAACTTCAAAGTATTAACACTTGGTCTAGCCGTTGCAGCAGTTTCTAGTCTTTCTATTGCGAAGCCTGTAGCGTATAAAATCGACCCTACGCATACTGCAACGGTATTTACTTGGAACCACTTGGGTTTCTCTACACCCTCTGCAAACTTTACTGATATTCAAGGCACGATCAATGTTGATAATGCCAAACCTGCAAATTCTTCAGTGCAAGTAACCATTCCACTCAGCAGCGTGAATACCAATGTGGCCGCTTTGGATAAAGAGTTCCAAACCAAAGATTGGTTTAATGCTGAGCAGTACCCAAATATTACCTTTAACAGTACCAAGGTCGAAACCAAAGACAAAAAGAATTTTAAAATCACAGGTGATTTAACCATCAAAGGCATTACCAAGCCTGTCGTACTAGATGCTGTTTTAAATAAACAAGCTGTTCACCCAATGAGTAAATTGGAAACTGTTGGATTTAATGCAACAACTTCATTTAGCCGTTCTGCATTTGGCATCGCTAACTATGTGCCGAATGTTGGGGATAAGATTACAGTGAGTATCACCACTGAAGCATCTGTACCCGCTGCAAAATAAGCTTGGCTTGTTACTAAAAGAGCTTGGCCGTATTTTAATTTTTAAACCGAGTTAAGCGATTAGCTCGGTTTTTCTTTTTATAAAATCCATTCGACCGTTGAGCGACTTAATCAAGTCACACTTCACCTAAGCTTGACCAGGCTAGGCGCTGGTATCAAACAACCCTATACAGGCATGTGTTTAGAGAGTTTTTCAAATTGCAATATTGGTTTTAAAATTCGCCATCAGCACTTATAATAAAAAAATCTTATAATACAAATACTTTTTGGTGTAACGTGACTAAAACTTTAATACTGTGTTGTACATTGTTATTGCCGAACTTGAGTTTTGCTCAAGTACAGCAATGTGATCTCTGGCATGATGTTGCGCATAATATTATGGCGATGTATCAGCATAATGTGCCGATGGCAGATGCCTTAGCGGCGGTTGAACAACAGAAGCTCAAAACGCCTATCGACACATTAATGGTTGAAGTCGCGTATGAGACCGAAAAATTTAACAGCGTCGAAGAACAAGACAAGGCTGCCAACGATTTTGCACAGCATATGTATACCTACTGTCTGAGATTTTAAAGTATGGATGATTGATCTTGTACCTTGAGTTTAGGCCTAGATACTCAATCCATTCAGGTAGTTTATAAATATTTCCCGTGCTGGATTTAACATCGCATCGGCATATTTGAGATTGTCACTGCGTAACTGTGCAATGTCGATTTTGGCATGCATCAATTCGCAGTTATGACCGATCAGCCATTTTTCAGTACTGTCTGAAGGCACTTCTAAATGGAACTGCAAGGCCAAAACTTGCTTACCGATTTGAAAGGCTTG
>JASLJB010000255.1 GCA_030152605.1 Acinetobacter sp.
AATGCAAAAGCGCGATAGGGCTTATCTCAGCTGCAACAGGTACTGTAACAAATAAAAAGCCAGTCCAAGACAGACCACCCCCACCACCAGACTACTCACTGCATAGCTCAATGCAATCATGACTTGGCCTTGCTTGAGCAAAACAAAGGTCTCTAAACCAAAACTGGAAAAGGTGGTGAATCCCCCCAAGATCCCAACCATCAATAACAAGCGTGCCTCCTGTTGTAGCACAGGAAAGCGCAGCGTCAATGCAAACAACATCCCCGCCAAGACACAACCAATGATATTGATCCACCATGTCGGCCACGGGAAAATATCCGTCGGCTTGGCGATATACATGCCGAGTGCATAACGACTACAGGCACCAATCGCACCACCGCAGGCGACCAAGATCCAGTTCATATTTATCTCCTGTGCGATGCTCGGGCGCATTCATAGCCCATCTCTAAAGGCATCTGTGTATAAACTCAGACTTATCCACATTCGGCCCTGATTTGGCATCCATTAGTGTTCGGTCTTGGATGGCTTGGCGATCTGCTGCTGTTGTGACAGCGTGTCGCTGCTGGCTTGATTCGGCAAACTGCAATGCTCATTTAAGACATGAAAATCCAACTCGGGAATGTGAAAGCACAGTGCCGGACTGTCAACATCGATGCCCAGCTCAGCCAGTAAGGGACATGCAAGCTGTTCAATCTGCATGGCTTTGATCTGACTCAGATCGGTATCAATGCGAATATCAGCCTGCGCCAAATGTTCAGGCCGATCAACACTTTCCACCCAGACATGCTGCTGTGGCACAAAAAACGCTAAGGCCGCCTCCCAACTTTCAAACATGCCCTGCCATTCTTTAGGCAACTGCTGTTCTGGCGCTTGAGACAAATGTACCTTGAGGTCATAACGCGGATCCATATGGATCTTGGCCTGAATATCCAAGCCCGCCTGCCCATCCTCAACCTGATGCTTGAGCTGTGGATCATATTGCGCAGGCATGGCGTCACTGAGTAAACGCCCACCAAAGACATAGAGCATTTTATCCACCACGATCTGTTCAAATACCACGGCTTGCGGCAGTTGTGTCGGTGCCAAATAAAAACGCCAATTGCTTTGCTTGGGTGAGGGAAACAGTTTGCGCAGTGGCCCAAAACAATGCGGACCGAAATGATGATGGTGATAAAACAAGATACTAAAAATGGTTTTTCCATCACGTTGCCACAGCTCGATCGGTTCTGGAAAGCGCGCTTTCACCTTGTCGATATCAACCAGCCAAGACATATAGACCGTGTTCTTGGCCTGACTTTCCATACGCAGATAAGGCAGCATGCGAAATATCACACGGCGAATATTCAGCAACCACGATTGGCGAAACAACCAGGCCAAGCCCCGAAAAAACACATGCTGCTGTGCATATTTAAATTGATGACGACTCATACAAACAATTATTTTAGTTGAGGATAAACAGTTCACCATTTGAACATATTTTTAACACGCATCAAAGTCACAGATCCGTTGCCACAGGCAGTGAACTGATTTCACCCGCGATCTAAATTTGGTTATGATGCTCAACATATTAAAATCGTCACATTGAGGAATACAGCAGATGTCACAGCAACTACTCGCGCAATTAGAACAAGGCCAAGCCAAATTTGCCGATGTCTTGGCACAGATTGATGCCGAATATCAGCATCAAGCCACGGCTTTTAAAAATGGTGCGCAACACAATGCTGCCACTGAAAACCAAGGCAGTGCCAAAGTCTTGAGCTATGCCAAACTGAATGGCCTGACAGCAGCACAAACCTTGAGTTTATTTGCTGAGCATTATCAATCGGTTTTGGATACCCCAGCAGGCACGGATCACCAAAATATTCGCCAGTTTATGCAACATGGCTGGGAAGGTGTGGTATTTGAAGCGCAAGCCCTCACAAAACGCTAAGCAGTAAAATAGATTCAATCAGATCAAAACATTGAAGCCGCTGTCATTGCAGCGGCTTCAAGCTTTCTATAAAAATATCTCTTCAATCGCTGCATCGGTTCTGCACTGCATCGACTCGATTAAGGGCGTTCGTCATACTGCGGGAGTTCATCGCAGATATTGTCCCATTCGGCTTTATAGGCCACAAAGATATGCTGGGTTGGCCCATGTTCGAGCGGCGTATCCAAGCTCCCAATCCGTAAACGATACAGATCCGGTGTGTCAGATTTGATCGCGATCAATGGTGTGCCACATTCGCCACAGAAACAACGCTGTGTGGTCGGACTCGACTGATATTTTTTCACTAAGGCTTCGCCTTGCAGATACTTAAACTCAGCCGCTTTAATCGGGGCATTGGTGGCAAAAGCCGTCCCATTGGCCTTACGGCAACGTTGGCAATGGCACTGAATGATGGTCCCGATCTCGCCTTTGATTTGATACTGTACTGCGCCACACATACAACTGCCTGTGTAGTTTTTCTCTGTGTTGGTGTTGGCTGACATCGTATTGCGCTCAGGTCATGAAAACTCAAAAATTAGCACAGTTCGCTGATCGACAACAGGCTTATATCTCCCAATTCCATCTCTAAAACCAAGCACTTAACTCGCCAAACCATACACGCAGCACGACTTACATATGATTTGCCGCAGCCAAAAAGCGCTGTACCGATGCACCTGCAGCCCGACCCGTTGCAAAACAAGCAGTGAGCAAATAACCACCGGTGGGGGCATCCCAATCCAACATTTCTCCACAGCAAAATAGCGCAGGATTGGACTTGAATTGTAACTCGCTGCTCAATGCCGATTGCGCGACGCCTCCTGCACAACTAATAGCCTCTTCGATCGGTCTAAAGCCTGTGAGTTGGATCTTGAGTTGCTTGATCTGCTGGGCCAATGCCGCAGCATCATGCCATAAAGCTTTATCCACCAGCTCACGTACGACAGCGGCTTTGACTGGATCGAGTCCAGCTCTACGCCAAAGCTTGGCCGTGGACAATTTGGCTTGTGGTTGTAACTTCTGAATCAGTTGCGCTTCGCTGACATCCGGCAGCAGATCCAAGCACAAATACATCGGCATAGCAGCTTGATCGAGTACTCGCTGTTGATCG
>JASLJB010000258.1 GCA_030152605.1 Acinetobacter sp.
GGCCCTATCCGCATTTGAGAGCATCCTAGTGTCTGAATTGAGTTTTGATCGTCTGCATCAGTTTTTTTCAAAAGTTCCCAGCATTCAAGCATCACGCATTGATTCTTATGGCTCGGATGGCGCACATGCATGGTGGTTTAAGTTCCAAATCGACACCACGCATGCCCTCGCATGGCAGACGGTGCAAGAACTTGGTCATGTGTTGAATTATCTCTCCACCAATGAACGCCTGCCGACTCAGTTTTTGCCTGTATCACCGCCTCCCTATATGAATGGTGAAGCACAGCAGTTTTTGGCTTGGGTGATCCAATGTAATCATCCAGACTTTGGCCCAGATATTGTCTGTGATTGGCTTGAAGCACGCCTGCCCAATCCGGTTGATGATGAATCACAGTGGAAGATTAAAACCGATCTCAAAGAACTCGAAAAAATAACCGACAAAGCTTTGGATGAAATGCTACCGCCAACCAGCTAAAGGCTTGATCTACACCACTCAAACAACAACGCCGCGAATATCGCGGCGTTGTTGTTTCAATAGAACGCTGATATCAGCAAGAACGCAATATCATTGAATGGCGCGATCACATCAAAATCAATCAAAAGGTCGATAAACCCGTCCACTCCATCAAGCGATAAGTCCAATACTTCCATATGGATTCATCCGCATAACGTGCATAGTCCACACTGACCTGACGACCATTCAGGTTGGACCAAGATGAATCAAAGAAGGCACGCGCATCGACAAACACCTGTTGCTGAGCGCTACCGATGACACGCAAATCAGTTTCCAAATTATAGTTTTTCAAATTACGTGCAGTGAAATTCGCAGAGCCGAGGATGATTTCACTCTGTTGTGCATCGTATTTGATCATCATCTTGCTATGGCATTGCTCACCTTGGGTATCACACCAACGTAGCGCAACGCCGGCTTTGTTCAGCTCTGAAGCCACTTGACGATTGGGAATCCCGTTCTTCTGCCGACCAAAGGCATCCTTGTTCGGATCAAGTAGGACTCGAACCTTGACCCCACGCGCTTGTGCGGCGATTAACTGTTTGATGATCTGACGTTCGGATAAATAGAACATGGCCAGATCCAGATGCTGACCGGCTTTGGCACTTTCAATCGAGGCCAAAACCGCTTTATAAATCGCGGCCTCCGTCAGCACTTGCACTTGAGGTTGATCGGCAGGGCCATCAAACTGCCCCACCACCAACATCGGGCTATCGCCATCCGACATGGTCGCCACACTGCGCTCCGTTCCCAAGACATCAACAGCAGTATGCCCTGCAACCAACAAGCCCACATTGGAATGACGTGAACTGCCATCGTGTGGATTGGCTGAAGTCACCAATGTTTTCCACCCCTCAGCGCTATCCACTGAAATGGTTTTACGATGATTGGCTTTAAAGTTCAGTAGATTGAGATAACTACGAATCGTGATTTTTTCATTGCCAAATGGGTTCGGCAACCATCCCGTTTTAGCATTGTTGCCCAAGTCTTGGCAGCAAAGATACCATGCCCCTGACCACAATGGATTGGAGGCACGTAGCGGACTCAGATTGGTTTCGATCACATCCACACCGGCTTGGCGCAGTTGATGATACTGCTCTGGCGCAATCCCACCGTAGACCGAGTTAATCGGATCGGTGAGCACGGTGATCACGGTATTGGGTTGATTCAGGCGTTTTTGGACCAGCGCTTGGGTCAGTTGTTGCGACAGCGGTCGATAACTGAGTTTGGACTCACCCACTTCTGCATTAAACAAAAACATGTCGATGACGATGGTGCTTTGTGCCTCATCGATCAACTTAAACACCTGATCAAAAATATGTTGATCCAGCTGCTGTCGCCCTTGGGCATCCAGATAGCTTTGATCTGCGAGAAATTCAACCTGTGCATGTCGCAGCGGCCCGGTATAATCCAGCCCTTGCGGCAAGGGTTTATAGGCCTGATAGCTGGCAGATGCCACATAGCCCACCGCTAAAAAGCCGACGATCACACTGAGGTAACGTCGGCCAGACCAGTTTAATTTTTTATGAATATTTCGAAAAACTCGCATAAATAACAACCTATTCCAATCGGATCAGCCTAGGTGTTATCTCCTTATTTTTCAATATACATTTCGTGAAAATTCCTTTTTCACCCGGTGAAATCTGATTAGAATTTCACATCCACACCCATCATAAAGTTACGTCCCATCTGTGGCAGCTGTGATTGGAACGAGGCATGTTGATAGACTTTTTCATCGAGTAAGTTATTGGCATTTAAGAACACACGGTATTCTTGCGCCGCTTGGTATTGCCCAGTATACGAGATGCCGAGATTGAGCATATTGTAGGCAGCGGTTGGGTATTCATAGGCATTGACTTTATCTTGTTTAAATACATGATAAAACTCTGCCGAACCGGCCCAGTGATCATCAAACTTGGCATCGACTTTAGAACCTAAGCGACCTGCGGGAACGCGCGGTGCATTTTCATTGTCAATTTTTCCACGCACATAATCGCCAAACACACCGAGTTTGTAACGTGGGCTGAGCTGATAAGCCATTTGCGCTTCAGCTCCATAGAACTTCGCCGTATCTTGTTCATAGCGAATTAAACGAAAATCTTGATAACGATCCAAGGTTTGCGCATAGATATAGTCATCAAACCAGTTGTGATAGAGGTTGACGCCATAGCTGAATTGATCGTTGTCGTATTTAAGCCCCAACTCGATATTGTTGGATTTCTCTTTGCTTAACTGATCATTGCCGCGTTCATAGGTATTGGTGGCAAAGTGCTTACCCTCCGAATACAACTCTTGCGCCAAAGGCAGACGTTGTTGATGCGAGGCCGTCATTGACAAGGTGTAATTCGGCGCAAAGTCCCAATGCGTGGCACCTGAAGCCGAGAATGCCGTGCCATCATAGTTTTTCTGATTGGATTCAATCTCAATTTTTTGATAATCAATCCGGCTACCGAGTTCAAAACGTAGATCATTCCAGTGTTTTTGTTCTAACCCAAACAGGCTATATTTTTGAGTTTTGTTGGGTGCGAAGATCGCCTCCTCACCACTCAAGTCGAGCTTTTGCTGGCTTGCAGCAACACCCCAGGTTCCTTCCCAACCGACTATAGCCTCATGATCAAGTGCAACGCGCGCGTCATACGCTTTACTTTCAAAGCGAGTCGCCACAGCATCTTCTTCAATCTCATCATGATGATATTTGGTATAGCTGGCTTGCATGCTGAGTTTTTTAAAGCCGGTGAATGGGTCGTTCAATTCAGAGCGGAAGTCGTAGCGCTCAGACAGCAAATCAATCCAAGGTCCGCCATGGTTGTGCTCATCGTCATGACCGTGCTCATGGTCGTGTCCATGCTCGTCACTGGCCTGTTCATCCTCATGCTCATGCTCATGCGGTGCACAATGCAGCTTATTCCCATGGGTATGACAGCTTTCATACTCATGACTATGCCCCGGCAAACCATACTGATCTTTACGCTTGCTATAAGACACACCCGCAAAGCCACGTTCACCGATCCAAGACAGTCCCACATTGGCATGCTCAGACTCTGCAAAAGTATCGCCTACACGACGTGATTTGATCTCATGCGTGTGATCACCATGCTCTTCGATCACGCTATAGCCGGGTGCAATATAGTTATTGGCTTCACGCTTTAAGCCTTCAACACGTAACGCCACTTGATCGCCTAAGCCCACCGTGACGCCAGCATGTGCCATTTTTTCGTCATTGCCGGTGTTATAGCGAATACCGGCTTGGCCTGCATAACCTTTGTCTGGCATCTGCGTTGGAATCTTCGAATCCGTCACATTGACCAAACCGCCGACAGAGCCTGCGCCATAGAGTAAGGTTGCTGGCCCCCGAATGACTTCAATCTTTTCAGACAGCTGCGGATCAACTGTGATCACATGGTCCGGTGAAAGACTGGAAACATCCATGGTTTCACTGGCGTTCTCAGTGACTTTGACCCGCGCGCCTTCTTGGCCACGAATCACCGGTCGACTTGATCCTGCGCCAAAGTTACTCGCCACCACACCCGGCTCAGCTTGCAGCACCTCACCTAATGTCGTTGCACGTTGTTGTAATTGTTCACGTTGCAGGGTTGCAACTGCCGCGGCTTCCTTGTTCGCAGCTTGGGCGGTCAGTTGGATCGGTGCCAGTGTCGTGACTTGAACGGCTTGATCTTGTTGTGCCCAACTTGCGCTTGACCAGATGGAGAAAATAGATAGGGCTAAAATATGATGACTAAAGCGTTGCATAATAATGCTCTCAAGGCTCATTATAAATTTTGTGTTATGTTATAACATTTCCAAATATTTGCAATAAAAAACAAACAGCCGCGCAAATTTTTTATAGACTGCTGATAAATTTTGCCTTTTACTTTAAATAACATCATGCCTTTCACCCTTTCGCATACGGTACTTGCCCCAGCGCTGGCTCGATTAAGCGGCCAGCATTTACCGGTTGCAGCCTTGGCGATCGGCTGTATGTCACCGGATTTATATCGTTTATTCACCGAAGAGAATTATAATTTTTCGCACCAATGGCAAAGTCTGTATTCCTTAAACTTGGCCATGGGCTTATTTTTCTGTCTGCTGTGGTATCTACTCTATCGCCCGGTGTTATATCGCTTTTTCAACCTTGAGCATCGGATGCAAATCCACACTTGGCTAGCTGCTTTGAAATTTGTCTTGATGCTGTGTATCGCGATCATGCTCGGTGCAGCCACGCATCTCCTTTGGGATGGTCTGACCCACTCAGACTTTAGGACCTTTGCTTTTGAAGCTTTTCTCAACCAAGAGCTCAGCCTATTCCAACAGCACTATCCGATGCATCGCGTGCTGCAGATTGGCTCTTCGATCGCAGCCTTGCCCATTCTGTTGTGGCTGTGTTGGCGCTATTTTGTTGCACATCGCAGCCCGGTGCCGCAAACACGGCGAGTACAGATCTATGCCATTACGCTCGGCTTAGTCAGTTTCTTTAGCGCTTGTTTTGTCTATGTTTATCAGGCGAAGCAATTGGACCCAGTGTTGCGTCAAACCGATCTATATAGCTATCTGGGTCGTTCGATCAACATCTTCTCGACCGCATTTCTGATCTGCTTGAGCCTCGGCTGTCTGCTGTTCCTGATCTTGGATCGCCTGCGGTGTTTTCGTCGCGATCCGGCATGACTGATCACACAGCTTGAGTGGTCAAAGCAGTCTAATAATCCGTAGAATTTGTCTTAGCACATGAAATTTCGCTGATTTTATATCTAGTTCTTGTGGCTGCCCCCCCAAAGAGGCATAATTGAGTGTTTCCAAAAGTCAGTCATTGAACTTTCTTTTTTACTAATTTTTTAAATAATAGAAGTTGGATTTAGCACGCCATGATGCGAACTCATTACTGCGGCTCTTTAACAGAAGCCCAAATTGACCAAACAGTGACACTATGCGGTTGGGTACACCGTCGCCGCGATCATGG
>JASLJB010000351.1 GCA_030152605.1 Acinetobacter sp.
TCATCTATTTGCCAGTACCGATTTAGAGTCTAGCTACCGCGTCAACCTGAATATGATCGGCGCCGATGGCCGACCACAGGTCAAATCGATCCGCCGCATCTTGTTGGAATGGATTGAAATCCGCAAAAACACTGTGACCCGTCGTCTGCAATATCATCTCAACCGAATCGAAAAACGCCTACATATCTTGGCTGGTTTATTAATTGCCTATCTAGATATCGATACCGTGATTCGGATCATTCGTGAGGAAGATCAACCCAAAGCCGTGTTGATGTCGCACTTTGATATCGACAGCATTCAGGCTGAAGCGATTTTAGAACTCAAACTCAGACACCTGGCCAAGCTTGAAGAAGTTGAAATTCGCCGCGAACAGGAAGAGCTCGAAGCCCGTGCTGCGGTGATCCGTGAGCAGTTGGCCAACCCCGATTCGTTGAAAAACTTAATTATTTCAGAACTGAAAGAGGATGCGAAAAAGTTCGGTGATGATCGCCGTTCTCCGATCGTACAACGTGCCGAAGCCACTGCGATCAAGGAACAAGACTTGATGCCTGCAGAGTTGGTGACCGTGGTGCTGTCCGAAGCCGGTTGGATTCGTTCTGCCAAAGGTCATGAGGTCGATGCCACGAATCTGAACTATCGTACTGGCGATCAGTACCTGAGTCATGCCCAAGGCAAGTCCAATCAGAAAGTCTATGTACTGGATGAGACTGGGCGCAGTTATGCCTTGCCGATCAGCAGTTTGCCCTCTGCACGTGGTCTGGGTGAACCGTTGAGCTCGAAACTTTCTCCGGCAAATGGGGTCAGTTTTATTCAACTTTTGATCGCAGATGATGAGGCCGATGTGCTGGCACTTAGCTCGGCCGGTTATGGCTTTAAAGCCAAAACCAAGTCACTGGATACCAATGCCAAAGCCGGTAAAACCTTCCTAAATCTACCTGAAAAAGCACATGCGCTACCACTCTCTGTGGCCGATGATGCAACGCATGTGGCACTTTTGAGTTCAGCAGGGCGCTTGTTAATCTTGGATTTGGCAGAATTACCAGTCTTAAGCAAAGGTAAAGGTAATAAACTGATACAACTTGAGGCAGAAGATCAGTTACTGTTCATGTTAACCTTCAAGCTTGATCAAACAATTCAAGTGCTTGCAGGGCAACAAAGATTAAAATTAAAAGGTGATGACTTGCAGAAATATCTCGGAAAACGTGCGAGTAAAGGGCAATTATTACCGCGGGGATATCAAAAAGCCAGTAGACTGCTCATTCATTCTTTAAACTAGCGTCTAGTGTGCAAAATAAGATATAACCGTTCGGGTATTCAGGTTTATGGATATCTGATTGAGCACATAGAAGCCAAAAAATTATGCTTGATCTTGAAAAAAAAGTTTAAAACTAAGGATTACTGATTGGAGATTGAGGCATTATGGAAAAGATTTGGTTCGCTGAATACCAAAAAACTGGGATTCCTGAAACTGTAGAATTGCCTGCTGAAAATACCTCGCTGGTCGATGTGCTTGAGCGAAATTTTCAAAAATTTGGTTCACGTGATGCCTTTATCTTCATGGATAAAGTCATATCTTTCAGTGAACTCGAAGTTGAGAGCCGTAAATTTGCTGCATATTTACAGAGTTTAGGTTTAGCCAAAGGCACCCGCGTGGCGGTGATGATGCCGAACGTTTTACAATACCCTGTTGTGGCATTAGCGGTGTTTCGTGCCGGCTTGGTCTTGGTCAACGTCAATCCTTTATACACCGCACGTGAACTTGAGCATCAATTGAATGACTCAGGCGCTGAAGTGTTGGTGATTATTGAAAACTTTGCTTCTGTCTACCAAGCGATTATTGGTAAAACACCAGTCAAACATGTGGTCGTCGCCTCAGTTGGCGATATGCTCGGCATGCTCAAAGGTACGTTGGTCAACTTTGTGCTGCGTAAAGTGCGTAAGCAGATTCCGGCGTGGAATATTCCAGGTCATATCAGCTTTAACACCGCGATCAATAAAGTTAGTCCGACCAACTACAAACGTCCGCAGCTCAGCCTGAGTGATACGGCCTTGTTGCAATACACCGGTGGCACCACAGGTGTTTCTAAAGGTGCAGAGCTGACCCATCGTAACTTGGTGGCCAACTTGTTGCAGTGTGATGGCATCTTCCAAAGTAAATTTGGTAAAGGGGATGGCGATAAAGATGACCGTATCTTCTGTGCGCTGCCGCTGTATCATATTTTCGCCTTTATGGTCTGTGCGCTATATGGCATGTACAAAGGCCAAGCCAACGTGTTGATTCCAAACCCACGTGACTTGCCTGCGGTGATCAAAGAATTACGTAAATATCAGCCGAATTTCTTCCCTGCGGTGAATACCTTGTTTAATGCCTTGGTGCATAACGAAGAATTTAAACAGCTTGACCATAGCAAACTCAAAATTGCCATGGGCGGCGGGATGGCGGTATTACAGTCTACGGCTGAAGCTTGGAAGAAAATTACCGGTAGTAACATTATCGAAGGTTATGGTCTGTCTGAGACTTCACCGGTGGCCACTGCGAATCCGCCAGCCAACACCGAGTTCAGTGGTACGATTGGTGTGCCATTACCATTGACCGAAGTTGCGATCTTGGATGATGACGGCAATCATATGCCGGTCGGCGAACAAGGTGAGATCAGTATTCGTGGTCCACAGGTGATGAAAGGTTATTGGAACCGTCCGGATGAAACTGCCAAAGTCATGACCAGTGATGGCTTCTTCCGTACCGGTGATATCGGGGTCATGAACGAGCGTGGTTATACCAAAATCGTTGATCGTAAAAAAGACATGATCTTGGTGTCTGGTTTTAACGTCTATCCTTCTGAAATTGAAGAATTGGTGGCAACCCATCCAAAAGTATTGGAAGTGGCTGCGATCGGCGTTGCGGATGAGAAATCCGGTGAAGTACCGAAACTATTCGTAGTGAAAAAAGATCCGTCTTTGACCACTGAAGAAATTTTAGCCTTCGCCAAAGAAAACTTAACCGGCTATAAACGTCCACGTTATGTTGAGTTTATGGATGAATTGCCGAAGTCCAACGTCGGTAAAATCCTGCGTAAAGACCTACGTAAGTAATCCAGCCCAGTAAAAAAGCGCCGATCAGGCGCTTTTTTTATGATCAATTTACGGTCATTTCATGGTCATTTTTTGCTGCTGGATTTCATTAACCAGTGATCGATATAGGGACGGCAAATGCCCAAGATCCCAGTAAAGGTCAGCATGGTTCCGAGATGGCGTCCCACA
Organism: Acinetobacter sp.; assembly: GCA_030152605.1. GTDB lineage: Bacteria > Pseudomonadota > Gammaproteobacteria > Pseudomonadales > Moraxellaceae > Acinetobacter. The sequence continues at coordinate 3,262 of JASLJB010000351.1, forward strand.
GCTGAAGGCGGTAAGTTGCCTTGATAGCTGAAATAGGTATCCGCCAAGCTATAGGCAGCAACGATTGCCAACCACAAAGCCAGATTCATTCGGCGTATGCCGACCGCATAGAAGGCGATCAGCAACACCACAAAGGTGCCCAAGGTGGATTGCCAGTTCATGTTGGCGCAAATCACGCTGATTAAAAATGCCACGACCGGCAAGACCACTTTCAGCACACGATCGACACGCTTTTGATGCAGTTGTTGTTGTGCCAGCACATCGAACATCTGTTGTTGATCAGGATTGATCATGACTGCTCCATTTTACAAATTACTAAATCTGAGTATTTAATGAAATTTACTCCGTATACGCCATGTTATGATAGCGGAATTAGAGATCTGATGAGAATAACTTCATGGCCGCAATAGATGGCATCATTTACTTAATCCTCATTGCCTGCTTACTGCCTTATGCATTTACCATTATTGCCAAAGTCGCAGGCGGTTTTAAGGCCAAAGATAACCAAAATCCACGTGAGTTTATGGCCAAAACTTCAGGTCTCGCGGCACGTGCCCATGCTGCCCAACAAAATAGTTTTGAAAGTTTACCCTTATTTATCGCCTCGATTTTGATGGCAGAGTATATGGTCGTGCCGCAGTCCATCACCATGATGCTCGGCATCGCCTATTTGGTGTTGCGCGTGATCTATGGCCTATGTTATTTGGCCAATCTCTCCACCCTTCGATCGGTGATTTGGTTCCTGTCCATGGCCTGTCCGATCTTGTTGCTGTTGATGATTGCACGCATGATTTAAATGGATTGCAGGATAAATTCTTCAATCTTTTGATGATCGAAATTGTATAATTGAAAACAGTTCGCGTAATAAAGCGTTATAATTGCCGAGATTTTTAAATACAACCTAAGCTTTTAAAGAGTGTGTTATGAGTTACAGTAATATTCCTGCGGGTAAAGATGTACCCAATGATATCTTTGT
>JASLJB010000353.1 GCA_030152605.1 Acinetobacter sp.
TCCTATAAAGAAATAATTTATGATTCAATCATGAAATGTTCAAATTTCTCATTATTGGTCTGGATTTTTTTTCATCTTAATTTTTTAGTGACAAGTATTTTTTATATTATTAAACATTAAGATCTAGAATAAATAGCCAATTACACTGTATGGCATGTTGTATCCCTTGTAGGATGCAAGTCAATATCACCTCGGCCTCAGTGAGCAAGCTTGTTCTTCTACTTTTTTAAAAAAGTAGCCAAAAACTTTCTTTGTGCTGAAGGGTACGCCCTGTAACCCTCAGCACAAAATAGGCGGCGTCCTGCCGCCATGATCAGATACTAGTTATTAATCGAATACATTTAATCAAAATACTTATTCTTGACGGTAAAGTGTTTTGTCATCTACGACCATGCTCCATGAGCCATCTGGGTTTTCGGTCGGTGCTTGAGAAACCACAAACTCAGTAGTAAATGGTCCCATACCCGCGCTAAAGTTTGCTCCATTAAACTCTTTAATCGGGGCATCTAAAGATTTAGAGCTATTCCCCTGTTTAGTTTCATAATCAATACGGCCATCTTGACTAATCACGAGCGTTGTACTGCGATCTTTAGATTCCCAAACACCAACGAAATCTAATTTATCTTGAGGAATCGGCTTACTACAAGCCACTAAAAATATCGCAACAAACATCGTGAAGACTAATTTTTTAAACATAGAAATATCTCTTTTATTACTTATGGAAATGAAATCAATTTTGAAATTTTTTCTATGATAATCGACCGGATGTTATTTTATGATGTCCTCTTAACATAATTACAACTAGATTAAATTGAGGGATGCGCTGTCATATTAAAGCGATACTCGATATAAATTTAAATCGTCAGACATTAAAATAATAACCCGCGCTTATGGTTATAAACGCGATCTTAAATCGCCGAGTTAATATTCATACAGCCAAGCGATATGTCGACCACTGCGGATCAAGTGCTTGCTTTAACCAGAGTGTGAGCATCGCCCCAGTTTCCGCAAACAGTTCACTCGGCAATTGATCCAAGTCAAACCACTGCCACTCAGCAAAGATATGCGGCTCGGTGACTTTAATCTGTTGCAAGTCTGAGGCTTGGATCTGTGCATACAGCCCGACGGTACTATTGCAACGCGAGGCTGCGGTATTATTCAACAAACAAAATGCCTGTAATTGCGTTGCCTCGAGTTGTAAGTCCGTTTCTTCCAACAACTCCCGCGCCCCTGCCTGCTCAAAGCGCTCACCTAAATCGACTTTACCCCCAGGGAAACACCAACTTGGACGTTCGGTGGCTTTAATACGCCGCCCCAATAATACTTGGCCTTCAGGATTGAGTAATAAAATACCGACTCCAATCATCGGCGACGGTGTATGTGCTGACATAAATCTTCCTAAATCGAGTGGTGCATGACTAGGGTCTGTTGACGATTCTTAAATAGATTGCGTTATCTGCTAAAACTGTATTAGACAAGGCAAAAACCGCAGGTACTGGTTATTCCAATGCCAAGGTTTTAACATAGCAACTGCCGCAAGCATAGATGAACTGTCAACAGACCCTATATAAGAACAAAATTTTAATTCAGTCGCGTGAAATCGCAATGAATTATATTCAGGAAACTACAGTAAAACTGAGCATTGGTGTAGACTTTATCTTTTTTAATCTGAATGTGATGAATAACATGGCGACAGTTGATCTCTTTGCGATAGGAAATGCCCTCATTGATCAGGAATTTAAAGTCTCAGATGACTTTTTGGCACAACAGGGTTTGCAAAAAGGCACCATGCAGTTGACCGATGCAACAACTCAAGCCAATCTTTATCAAGCACTCAAAGCCTCTGAACAATATAAAGGCCAAGCCTCGGGTGGTTCTGCTGCCAATACGACGGTGGCCTTTAGTGCGCTCGGCGGTCAAGCGTTTTATGCCTGCCGCGTCGGTCAGGATGAACTCGGTCAGTTATACCTGCACGGTCTAAATGATGCTGCGATCCAAACTTCAGAAAAGTCATATAGCGATGGCGTGACTGGCACCTGTATGGTGTTGATCAGTAACGACTCTGAACGCACCATGCATACCTACCTCGGCACCACAGCCGACCTTTCTGAGCTACAAATGGACTTTAGCCCATTGACCACGGCGAAATGGTTATATATCGAAGGCTATTTATCGACCAGTGATTCAGCGCGTGCTGCGGTCAAACAAGCACGTCAAATCGCCAAGCAACATCAAGTGAAAATTGCACTGACTTTATCTGATCCAGCCATGGTGCAATACGCACGCGCCGGTCTAGATGAGTTAATCGCGGACGGTGTGGACTTGATCTTCTGTAATGACCAAGAAGCCATGATGTATACCGAAACCGATAGCGTTGCTGCGGCATTGGCCAAGTTAAAACAATTGGCACAGCAAGTCGTCATCACACTTGGGCCACAAGGTGCCTTGGTGGCAGATGCCAGCGTAGAATTCAATGTCCCAGGTCGTAGCGTGAATGCCGTAGATACCAATGGTGCTGGCGATGCCTTTGCCGGTAGCTTCCTGTATGCGCTCAATGCAGGGATGACGCTCAAAGCTGCAACTGAATTGGCAGTGCAAATTTCTAGTCAAGTGGTTGCACAGTATGGTCCACGCTTGGCCTTGGAAGATTATGCTAAACTACTGAAAAATTTTCAGAATGAACAGGCATGTGCATGATTAAAATTTGTATGACAGAAGATATTCCAGAACGCGAAGCGCGTACAT
>JASLJB010000260.1 GCA_030152605.1 Acinetobacter sp.
TGTGCAGGCCGTTCAGCGAGCGCTGCGCAGCTGCAGCAAGGGTCAGATCGGTTTAGGCCGTTTGTTGTTTGAGCACAAAGACTTCGGTTTGAACGGCTTTGCCTTTTGAGGTTTTGATCACGGCAACGCAGAGATCATCCGTGGTTTTAATGTAGTGTAACTTTTGGCTGCCAAACCCTGTTTGAGCTGGACAGTTGTTTTTTTCAGGACTCAATGCATCGAATTTTAACTGATGCTGAATATCCAGCGCGATGACCTGAGACAGTTTAGAAAAAGCTTCATCCGCATGCTGCTTAAACAAAGCATTATTTTGTTGATCCCATTGTGATAATAATGCTTGATATGGATTGATATAAATATAGCGACGTTTACTCATACTATTTTGATCAGCAGCATTTTTAAACTGGGTTTTTAGCCCAAAACTGATCGCGACTTGAGGTTTGTTCTGGAAAGAAATACGTGAATAGGGGGTGACCTTGATTTCAGCAAGATTATTCTTCGCCAACACTTTAAATGCGGGTGCGTAGTTTTGTGTACTGAGAATCTGATTAAACTTTTGCTCAACCAAATCATCAAATTTAATCGGGCTATTTAGGTTGCTTTTTCCAATCGCGGATGAGTTCAAACCTTTATCAACAGCAGTTGCGATTCCAAAGCCAATTAAACCAAACAGACCGGGCGGTATTTTACTGGCGGTATTACTGGCATCACCCACGGTAATTTGACTGTCCTTGATGAAGTAATCGCTTGAGCCTACTTCGGTCAAGGCTGACAGGGCATCAGAGGAAACCGAGAGCGTGGTTTGAGGATTAGTTTGGGGATATTCAATTGATTTTGTCGTTGCACATCCTGTGCAGATGATCGTGCTGAGACCAAGGGCATATAAACTTTTTTTCATCTCTTATTAAACTCTGAAACTTATTTATCTTGACTGCGCACGGTTGTTTTTAGGGTGCCGCAGTGCGTATTGCCATATTTTCTGAATCAATATATAGGAGTTTTTGAGGCGATTTTATGAATTTTAAACCACTAGAAAATGAATGTTTTATTTGTGAGCATCGAAGTGAAATTTTTGGTTTTAAATTAATATAAATCAAATGGATATGTGGTTTGTGATGAGAAATAATAAATATATTTAAAGTGAGTTTTGGTTCACATAGCGGATAAAAAAAGGATGCGAGGCAAAGCGCCTCGCATCTTTGTTATGACTTGAATGAGTCCTTAGTGCTGCAACACCGAAATGTCCGCCACGCTGCTAAACAAGCCACGTAACTGCGCCAATAGACGTAGACGGTTAGCTTTGAGTTCAGCATCATCGGCCATGACCATGACGTTATCAAAGAAGGCATCGATCGGCGCGCGCAGTGCGGCTAACTTCGAAAGTGCCGCAGTATAGTCTTTGGCGGCCAAGAGCGGCTGTACCACAGGCTCCAGCGCTTGTAACTCACGATACAGGGCTTGTTCTGCCGCTTCGACCAAGTTGGCTTCAACCACAGCACCAGTAGGGGCTGCTTCTTTGGCCAAGATATTGGCGACACGCTTGTTGGCAGCAGCCAAGGCTTGTGCTTCTGGCAGATTACGGAAGTGATTGACCGCATTGACGCGTTTATCAAAATCAAGCGGTGATTTTGGAGACATGGCTTGAACAGCTTGGATCACATCGACTTCAACGCCTTGGTCTTCATATTTGGCGCGATAACGACCGGCTAAGAAGGCATTGGCATCGCTACAGGTTTTCACATGATCTTGGATCACATCGCCATAGGCATCGAGCGCCAAGTCAATCAGCTGATCGAGGGTCACGTCTAACGCATTTTCGGTGATCAAGCGTAAGATCCCGATCGCAGAACGACGCAGTGCAAACGGATCTTTAGAACCTGTCGGTGCTTGCCCGATCCCGAAAATACCGACCAAGGTATCTAGGCGATCAGCCAATGCCAAAGTGGTACCGGTTTTGGTTTGCGGCAACGTATCACCAGCAAATTTCGGTAGGTACTGTTCACCCAAAGCTTGCGCTACTTCGTTGTTTTCACCTTCGATGCGCGCATAGTAGGTGCCGGCGATGCCTTGCAGTTCAGGGAATTCACCCACCAACTCAGAGGTCAAATCACATTTGGCCAACAGTGCTGCTTTTTCAGCATCCGCCGGTTGAGCACCGGTAATCGGGCTGAGCGCAGCGGCGAGTTTGGCGATTCGGCAAGATTTGTCCCAAAGTGTACCGAGCTGGGCTTGGAACACCATATTGGCGAGTTTATCTTTGCGGCTGGCCAAGGGTTGTTTTTGGTCTTGCAAGAAGAAGAACTCAGCATCCGACAAACGTGGACGTACCACTTTCTCATTACCTTCAATAATTTGTTGTGGGTCTTTCGACTCAATATTGGAGACGGTGATGAAATAGGGCTGAAGTTTATTCTCGGCATTGATCAAGCAGAAATACTTTTGGTTGTCCTGCATGGTCGTGATCAGGGCTTCTTGCGGCACGGCCAAGAAGCGCTCTTCGAAGCGAGCACGGAGTGCCACTGGCCATTCAACCAAGGCAGTCACTTCGTCACGTAGATCATTCGGCACGATCGCCGTGGCATTGACTTCATCGGCCAAGGCTTTGACTTGGGTGTCGATGATGGCTTGACGCTCTTCAAAGTCTGCGAGGACTTTGGCTTGGCGCAAGGCATCTAAGTAGTCTTTGGCGTGATTTAAAGTGATGGCTTCAGGCGCATGGAAACGGTGACCATAGCTGAGATTGCCCGTCGCGTGATCCTGAATGGTCGCTTCGATAACTTGATCATCTTTAAGCAACACCACCCATTTCACTGGACGTACAAATTCAGTGCGGCTTGCAGCTGAACGCATACGTTTCGCGATCGGTAGGTTGTCCAAGGCCTGTTGTAAGATTTGCGGGAGCAATACGTCTAGGCTTTGGCCTTTAACATCCTTGAGATAGCAGACTTTTTCAACTTTACCAGCTTGGAAAGTGCTGACTTGATCAGCAGTGATGCCTTGACCACGCATAAAGCCTTCAAGCGCTTTGGTCGGTTTGCCTTCGCTGTCATAGGCCGCTTGTACTGCAGGGCCGTCGAAACGTTTTTGCGTATCGGCTTGAGCCGCATCGACATCGAGGATGTTGAGGGCCAAACGACGTGGCGCTGCATAGGCATTGACCTGAGCAAAAGCTAGACCCGCGTCTTTAAGGCCTTTGATGGTTTCTGCTTTGAGTGCATCACGGAGTTTTTTTAGGCTTTTCGGCGGTAACTCTTCACAGCCAAGTTCGAATAAAACGTTATGTTGACTCATGATTTATTCTCCTCAGCCGCAGCTTGGGCCTTGAGTTGGGCCAAGACTTCATCACGCAGATGTGGCTCAGCCATCGGGAAGCCGAGTTCAGCACGCGCATGTACATAGCTTTGTGCAATCGCACGCGCCAAAGTACGCACGCGTAAGATAAAGCGTTGACGTTCAGTCACCGAAATCGCACCACGCGCATCGAGTAAGTTAAAGCTATGTGAGGCTTTGATGACTTGCTCATAGGCTGGGAGTGGTAGTTTGGCTTCGATCAGGCGATTGGCTTCAGCTTCATAGAAGTCAAACAGTTTGAACATTTCCGCGATCGGCGCATATTCAAAGTTATAGGTCGATTGTTCCACTTCGTTTTGATGGAACACATCGCCATAAGTCACCGTACCGAATTGACCTTTGGTCCAGACCAAGTCGTAAACTGAATCCACACCTTGTAGATACATAGCGAGGCGTTCAAGACCATAAGTGATCTCACCGGTCACCGGATAGCATTCGACGCCGCCGACTTGTTGGAAGTAAGTGAATTGTGTCACTTCCATACCGTTGAGCCAAACTTCCCAACCGAGACCCCAAGCGCCCAGCGTTGGTGATTCCCAGTTGTCTTCGACAAAGCGAACATCATGCACCAAGGTATCGATGCCGATGGCTTTGAGCGAGTCGAGATAAAGTTGTTGGATATTGTCCGGATTGGGCTTAAGTACCACTTGGAATTGATAATAATGCTGCAAGCGGTTTGGGTTTTCACCATAACGACCATCGTTCGGACGGCGTGATGGTTGAACATAGGCGGCGTTCCATGTTTCAGGGCCTAAGGCACGTAGGAAAGTTGCAGTGTGGAATGTACCCGCACCCATTTCCATGTCATAGGGTTGTAAAATTACACAACCTTGTTCAGCCCAATAATTTTGTAAGGCCAAAATCAAGCCTTGAAAAGTGTCGATATGCGATATGGCGCGACTCATGGTGCATCCATTAAAAATAAGC
>JASLJB010000376.1 GCA_030152605.1 Acinetobacter sp.
TTGTAATTTTGAGCAAATTGATACATAGTCTTAACAATAACTTAGGCGGTATACTGAGCTATACAAATATTGATAATTAACTATATTTACGGAGTGCATCATGAGTTTGGTTGTACCTGCTGAAAATACAGATGTGATTCACCACGACACTGATCGAGTTGAACGCATTTTAGTCGTCGATGATGACGTCCGTTTGCGTACCCTGTTACAGCGCTTCTTAGAAGACAAAGGTTTTGTGGTCAAGACCGCCCATGATGCGACTCAAATGGATCGTTTATTGCAGCGCGAACTGTTTTCATTGATCGTACTGGACTTTATGTTACCGGTTGAAGATGGCTTGAGTATTTGCCGTCGTCTACGCCAGTCCAATATCGATACCCCGATCATCATGCTCACCGCACGTGGTAGCGACTCTGATCGCATCGCAGGCTTAGAAGCCGGTGCAGATGACTATCTACCAAAACCATTCAACCCAAATGAATTGCTCGCGCGTATCCGTGCAGTACTGCGTCGTCAAGTGCGTGAAGTACCGGGCGCACCAAGTCAAAATGTTGAAGTGGTGTCTTTTGGTCCGTGGTCTCTCGACCTCTCGACTCGCACCCTGACGCGCGAAGGCCAAGTGGTCACACTGACTACCGGTGAATTTGCGGTACTGAAAGCCTTGGTACAACATCCACGCGAACCGCTCACCCGCGACAAATTGATGAATTTGGCCCGTGGTCGTGAATGGGGTGCAATGGAACGTTCAATCGACGTTCAGGTGTCGCGTTTGCGTCGTTTAATTGAAGAAAACCCAGCACGTGCACGCTATATCCAGACCGTATGGGGTGTGGGTTACGTTTTTGTTCCAGATGGTGCTGAATAAGCAAGTGATGAGATACGCAGCATCAATACCAACACCAAGTATCTGATCCCTTGATGCACTGAGCCTGATCAACGCTCAGGTTCTTCGCCCCTGTAGGATTTACTGTGAAATTAGACCCCACTGATACACCAGAGTTTAATGAATTTGCGGCCTATTCTGAAAAAAAGCGCACCCCTTGGGAGCGCTTTTTAGACAAGATCAAGCCACGCTCTGCCGCAATGCGCACCACGGTTTTGGTGATCTTTGTGGTGTTTATCAGTTGGTTTACCACACTGTGGTTCTTTTGGCGCACGCTATATCTGCCCGAACTACAGTTGCATGCACGTTATCTTGCGGTGCAACTTGAAATCATCAACAACCCCAATATGCGCGCCTATAACAACGATGTCGAAATCGACATCGACCAATGGCTGAAAAATCGTATTGGGGTAGAATATATTACCGATCCAAAACAATACCCAAACGTCAAAGAAAAATTATTGGCCGACTATATTACTGGGCATATTGAAGAAAAACTGGCCCAGGAAATGGCGCTCAAAGACGTCGTGGTGTATTTCCAATTTAAACCGAGTCCGCGAATTTGGATTCAGACCCCAGAGATGCAGGGTCATTGGGTGCGTGAAACCCTCAAAACCTATGCCAACTACAGTTCCGAATTGGTCTTTGGCTGGTTGCTCGGCGTCCCAATTCTATCTTTTATTATTATTTTAACGTTGGTGCGTCAGCTGAACCGCCCGCTACGCCGCCTGCAAAATGCTGCCAATCAATATACTAAAAACAACAAGGCGCCCTATTTAGAAACCAATCATGGCCCACAAGAAATTCGTGAGGTGAACCAAGCCTTTAACCGCATGGTTTACACCCTCGAACAGACTGAGCGTGATCGCTTGATCATGCTGGCTGGAATTTCGCATGACCTTAGAACACCCCTGACCCGAATTCGCCTCAGCGCCGAAATGATGCCGGATGAAGACTTCCTCAAAGAAGGCTTAATCTACGATGTCGAAGATATGGATGCCATTTTAAATCAGTTTATTTCTTATATGCGTGATGGCTCGGACGAAGAGCTACAAGAAACCAATATCAACAGTCTCCTTCAAGAACTGGTGATTCAATTTAAGCCCTTAGATGTGCGCTTTGAACCGCAGCCACTGCCCATCATCACGGCACGCTCTTTATCACTCAAGCGTCTGATCGGCAATCTGATCAACAACTCTAAACGCTATGGTGCCGAACCGATTGAATTGGATGCTTATAGCGATGATCATCGCATTATGATCCGTATTTCAGATCACGGCGAAGGCATCCCCGAAGATCAAATCGAAGAATTAATGCAACCTTTTGTACGTGGCAATGCAGCACGCACCGTTCAAGGCAGTGGCTTGGGATTGGCGATCGTCAAACGGATCGTGGATATTCACCAAGGTGAACTTTTTATTCACAATCGCGAAACTGGCGGATTGGAAGTGATCATTTGTTTACCTTTAGATCAAGCTGAACAAGAGACAACCACTCCGAGCAGCGCATTGGGCAAAATCAAGCAAACAATTAGCGACCGTTTCTAAAATTTGCTTATTTTTCAAACACTTGATCTTAAGTGGCAGTAAAGCGTCGCTCAAATTATTCGTTTAATTTCAACCACATAGGAACCATCAATATTTCTTATACCTTCATTTATTTAAAAAATTAGACCTTAGCCTAACACCACTGCACATTCGCTTGACTGGCGAGTACAATTCAGGTCAATTCCGAGTATTTTTTGTGAGATTAAATCATGGCCATGGAACGCATTCGTTTAGCTTCACTTCACGACAAAGTCATGAGCGCAGAGCAAGCCGCAACCTTTATTGAAGACGGTATGACTGTCGGCATGAGTGGATTTACACGTGCTGGCGAGGCCAAAGCTGTTCCACAAGCTTTAGTAAAACAAGCCATTGCAAACCCTCTAAAAATTACTTTAATCACAGGTGCAAGTTTAGGTAACGACCTAGACAAGAAATTAACCGAAGCAGGTGTACTTGCTCGTCGCCTGCCATTCCAAGTCGATAACACTTTACGTCGCGCGATCAACCAAGGCGAAGTGATGTTTATCGATCAGCATTTGTCTGAAACTGTTGAACAAATGCGTAACTTACAGCTTAAACGCCCAGATGTTGCAGTGATTGAAGCGATCGCGATTACTGAAGATGGCGGCATCATTCCGACCACTTCTGTGGGTAACTCTGCCAGCTTTGCGATTTTTGCAGAAAAAGTAATTGTTGAAATCAACACTTCACTTGATCCTGCTTTCGAAGGTTTGCACGATATCTATATCCCAACTTATCGCCCAACGCGTCAACCGATTCCACTCACACAAGTAGATGAGCGCATCGGCACCAGCGCGATCCAGATTGATCCAGCAAAAATCGTCGGTATCGTGTTTAACGACACTGATGATTCTCCATCGACTGTGACCCCACCGGATGCAGAAACCCAAGGTATCGCACAACACCTGATTGCTTTCTTTGAAAACGAAGTCGCAGAAGCGCGTCTACCGAAAAACTTAGGCCCACTTCAAGCTGGTATTGGTTCAATCGCCAATGCGGTATTGACTGGTCTTAAAGATTCAAACTTTGAAGATTTGATTATGTATTCAGAAGTACTGCAAGACTGTACTTTTGAATTGATCGATGCTGGCAAAATGAAATTTGCTTCAGGTTCTTCAATCACCCTCTCTAAACAGTATGGTGAAAAAGTATTTGGCAATATCGATGCTTATAAAGACAAATTGGTATTACGTCCACAAGAGATCTCAAACCACCCAGAGTTGGTTCGTCGTCTCGGCATCATTGGTATCAACACTGCACTTGAGTTTGATATCTACGGTAACGTCAACTCAACCCACGTTTGTGGTACCAAAATGATGAACGGTATCGGTGGTTCAGGTGACTTTGCTCGTAATGCTCACTTGGCGATCTTTGTGACCAAATCTATTGCCAAAGGCGGTGATATCTCTTCGATCGTTCCAATGGCGTCACACGTCGACCATTCAGAACACGACGTTGATATCTTGGTTACTGAACAAGGACTTGCAGATCTACGTGGCCTAGCGCCGCGTGAACGTGCACGTGCCATTATCGACAACTGTGCTCACCCAATGTATCGCGATGCATTAAACGACTACTTTGATCGTGCCAGTGAAATCGGTGGTCATACCCCACACCTTCTACGTGAAGCATTGTCTTGGCATGCCAACTTTGAAGAAACAGGTCATATGCTCAGCGCTGAACAAAAAGTAGCGAAATCTGCTTAAGTACCACGCATTGATCTCATTAAATCCTCCCCTCCGGGAGGATTTTTTTATGCGCGCGTGCCCAAACGCAAAAACACTGGAAACCGCACCTCAATCAAAGCATCACACTGCGCCAACGCCGCGACAACCCCTTGTAAGGGATCACCGCCCTGCTGTTTCTGGTAGTGCTTGACTGCGGACCATGTCTTTAAGTAATTCAACAATTGTGCGGCAGACCAGTGATAGTCCATCTCATGCGCTGGTGTCGCAATTTCTTGAAATGGAAATGGGATATTTTGATAGGCCTGATCAATATAGATCCGCTCTGGATCCCAATAGTCTTTGAGGATCTGCGTATACAGGATTTGGATTTGCTGGTTAATCGCGGGCGACTGCGCTTGAATCAAGCCATAACCAATCACGGCAAATAAGCCATCAGGCTTAAGACAACGATAGACCTCTGCATAAAAGCGCTCAAAGTCAAACCAATGAATCGCTTGCGCCACACTGATCAGATCAAAGCTTGCTGGCTCAAAACTGGTTTTCTCGGCGGCTTGTACTTGATAGCTGACATTGTCGAAGCGCGGGGCTTGCTGCAGTTGCTGCGGACTCAGATCGGTTGCCACCACATACTCGAAATAAGGCGCCATGACTTGGGTAAACTGGCCTGAGCCCGCACCACAGTCCCAAGCCAAATCACGTGCGTTCAGGTGCTTAAGCAAGGTCTGAATGACCGATGTTGGATAACTTGGCCGTGCTTGTTGGTAGCGTTGACTTCCTGTCGAAAATAAATCTTTCATGACCACGCATAGCAGCGTTGAATGCTGTCTCAATAGAGCTGAATTTTGCAAGTAAAGCCTATTTCCGAGTGCAACACAAGCCACAGGCTCAGCGCTTCCGATCAACAACCCTATCGATCACAACTTCTCTTGTCATCGGCGTGTTGGTGTTAAGTTCAGAAATTTGAGACAAAAAAAAGCCTCAAATCAATTGAGGCTTTTTCAAATATGGTGGCGAGACCCAGGATCGAACTGGGGACACACGGATTTTCAATCCGTTGCTCTACCTACTGAGCTATCACGCCGATGCGGTGTATTAAGCCGTATCCACGCTGATTAGTCAATATAAATCATCACGATTTATTTTGAATGCATATTTTTTACACAAAAAAAATCCCTGATGGGATCAGGGATTGAAATCACAAAACTGTGTTTTACATCGCTTTAAACTAAAGCGCCTTACAAATATGGTGGCGAGACCCAGGATCGAACTGGGGACACACGGATTTTCAATCCGTTGCTCTACCTACTGAGCTATCACGCCGATGGCGCGTATTAAACAATTTTCACACTATGCCGTCAAGCCAAGATTCAAAGAAATATCAAGTTCAGCTTTCGTTTGTCTATTTTTACAACAATTTGGCTGGATAGCTAAGCTTTGTGCTTGTTTTACATACAGTATCCTAGCGCATGCATCCGACTCAACCACCAAACTGAGCAAAACTCGTGTGCTCTTGCATTCGCTTGCGTCTAAGCTTTGACTTTAATTTTGGCTTTGGCTTTGGTTTTGGCTTTAAATCTTACCAATGTGAGCCAAACAACGATGAATTGCGCCACAGCCGGGTTCAAAGTTTTTCACATTTTTGGCTTCTTCAAAGCGACACACCTCCCCCACCAAGCGTTCAGCCACACCACGCCCACGATTTGCAGGATGTACCACGATGTTTTCTAGAATCTTGCTGTCGCCTTGTCCTGTGCACCAAACGGCACCGATGACCTTGGCATTAAATTCAGCTGTATAAACTAAGGTATACTGTGCAAGATTCTGCCCGAGTTGTTCAATGGCGTCTTGCCCGTCACCGAATTCAGGACTGGTATCATATAATCGTTCCAGTTGGTTGCGAATTTCTTCATTTTCAAGTGA
>JASLJB010000016.1 GCA_030152605.1 Acinetobacter sp.
TGGCTTTGGCTCTGGTTTTGGTTCAACTTTCGGCTTCACCGCAGGTGGCGGTGGAGGTGGTGCGAGTTCTTCTTTAAGTTTGACTAACTTGACTTTGATGGGTTCTTTCTCAATCTTGACCAGGGTCGCTGTTTTGAGATGACTAATACCCCATAACACGCCCACATGCCCCACAACCACCGCCACAAGAGCGATTACAATTTTTTTCTTCATGGGTAACTTTGACATGGATGACTGTTGGGGGGAAGACTGACTCATATAAATTCAGGAACCTTAGACTGAGATGAATAAAACGTCATCGTTTTTGTAAATCAAGCTCATCGATACGTACAATTAAAGTGAGGCAATGATAAATGAGAAGTGTTTTCATTTGCAACTGTTTTTTATATAGTTTCAGCTTTTTTCCAACAAAAAAATGAGGATAGCGCCGTATCCTCATTGATTGCAACAGTCGAAGCAAGTGTATTAAACGCTGTATGATTAAGCAGCCATTATTTACTGAAACACGACAGTTTTATTGCCATCGACAATGATGCGATCTTCAAGATGCCACTTCACTGCACGTGCCAAGACGTTACGCTCAACATCCTGACCCAAGTCACGCAATTGATCTACGGTGAAGTCATGACTGACACGTTCCACATCTTGTTCAATGATCGGCCCTTGATCAAGTTCAGTGGTGACATAGTGTGCGGTCGCCCCAATCAATTTCACGCCTTTCTCATGCGCTTGCTTATACGGATTTGCACCGACAAACGCAGGTAAGAATGAGTGATGAATATTGATGACACGCATCTCCCACTTCGATACAAACTCTTCACTGAGGATTTGCATATAACGCGCGAGTACCAATAACTCATTGCCTTGCATCAGCTCATCAATCTTGGCATAGGCTTCGACTTTGTTGTCTTTATTGACTGGAACCACTTCAAATGGAATACCAAAGTTTTCAACCGATTCTCTGAGATCCTCATGGTTGGACACCACTTTGGTGATCTCGCATGGCAAACCACCACGGGCATGACGCCACAGCAACTCAAGTAAAGCATGGTCAACTTTAGACACTAAGATGCCGACTTTTTTGACATCGCTGACCAAAGCCAAGCGCCATTGCATTTCATAACGCGCCGCAACATTTGCTTCAAAGGTTTGAAATAGCGTTTCTTTACGTTCTTGTAGATGCTCAAGCTCAAATTCGACCCGCATAAAATAGCGTCCGCCCTGAGCTTCAGTTGCATATTGATCAAGCGCGGTAATGTTCGCGCCTTGATGATACAAAAAACTCGATACAGCTTGTACGATGCCTGGCTTGTCTTCACAAGTTATCAGTAGTCGAGCTGTGTTAGCGGTCGTCATGTTCATGTTGATTGAAATCACTTTATGATGAAAAACAGCAGAACATTCTAAAGCTTTTTAAAAAGCTTTCAATCATCCTGAGGATTGCTTTGAATTTTGCTGCAAGAAAGACTGGCAAATAAGTCGGATGTACCCAGCGTTTCAAGCAAACGCTCATAGGTTTCACGACTTTCTCCACGTAAATATGGCCCTTCCAAAAATACCATTTGCCGCAATGCCTGCCAGACCCACTTTTCATCTAAGTGATTTGAATCACCTAAGTGACCGGACATATACAAGAAATTGGTCCAGTTGGTCAGTACGATCCAGATATTGATGATCAATGCCTCAATTTCTGAAGCCGTCATTTGCATCAGCCCAGCATCCACGAAAGCATGATAGATTTTCTGCCCTTGCTGCATCACCTTGCCTGCAAATCGCGGATAAATTTTGCGGAAGCTATCGTTATTTTCAATCAAGTGATAGACATCACGATGTAAAAATCGATACTGCCACAGCTGACTGCTGAGCACTTGAAAGTAACGTATTTTATCGTTGGCATTGACCGCACGATCTTCTGGCAACGCCAGCATATCTAGTGTCTCTTGCTGATACTGCTCCATCAACTCTCGAATAATCTCTTGTTTATTACGAAAGTGATAATACAAATTGCCTGGGCTAATTCCCAACTCTGCGGCAAGGTGATTGGTGGTCACTGCACGTTCACCACGTTCATTGAAAAGTTGCAGACTAATCTGCAAGATTCGATCTTTCGTTTTTAAGGTTTTGGCGCTCACCATCCGAATACCATTTTTAATTGTTAGCACTGCTAACACATAAAGTGACTTGACTAATTAGAGTATTTACTCTAAAAAATGAAATTAATAAACTTTTCGTTAATGGTGTCTGTCATGAACAGTCAAACAAAAACTAATTCTATGACTCCCTATCCTGCCGAAGTGCAAAGCTTGCAACAACTACTCGATCAGCAAAAACTTGCCTATCAACGTTATCCGATGCCGACAGCCAAAGAACGGATTGAACGTCTGGCGCGACTCAAAAAAGTCTTGATCAAACATCAAGATCAATTGGCTGAAGCGATTCATAAAGACTACGGCAATCGCTCGATCACTGAAACAAAAATCGGAGAATTACTGACGTGCATAGAACACGTTAAATATTATAGCAAGCATTTAACGCAATGGATGAAGCCCTCTAAACGTCATGTTAGCCTGATCCATCAACCCGCTAAAGCATGGGTACAATATCAGCCTTTAGGCGTCATTGGTATTATTACCCCATGGAACTATCCGTTACTGCTCTCGATCGGTCCACTGATTTGTGCCTTGGCGGCGGGCAACCACGCCATGATTAAGATCTCAAGTGCATCGATGCATTTTGGTCAGGTGCTCAAAAGTATTTTGTCGGAGGCTTTTCCACAAGAACTGGTCGCCGTGGTCAATGGCGGCGGTGCAATTTCGGATACATTTAGTCGTTTAGCCTTTGATAAAATTATTTTTACTGGCTCAACCAATGTCGGTAAAACGGTCATGGCGGCTGCGGCTGAAAACTTGGTGCCGGTGATCCTCGAGCTGGGTGGTAAATCCCCCGCGATTGTGCATCCTTCAAGCGATCTCAAAGATGTGGCACAGCGCATTGCCTTTGGGAAGTTGTGGAATGCGGGTCAAACCTGTGTTGCACCAGACTATATGTTTTTACCCAAAGGGAAAATCGATGAGTTTGTCGCGGCCTACAGTCAAATCGTGACCGGCATGTATCCGAACTTAAGAGATAACCCAGATTATACCTCGATCATTAATGACAAACAGTATCAACGCATCCAAGGCTATCTCGAAGATGCACGTGAACAGGGCGCGCGCTGTATTGAAATCAATCCTGTACATGAAGATCTCAGCCTGAGCCGGAAAATTGCGCCAACCGTATTGACCGGTGTGAATGTACAAATGCATATTATGCAAGAAGAAATTTTTGGGCCGATTTTGCCAATTATTGAATATGAGCAAATAGATGACGTGATTGATTTTATCAATCAACGTCCACGTCCACTGGCGTTGTATTACTTTGACTTTGATCATGCGCGTGCCGACTATGTTGCTCAGCGCACGCATTCTGGCCATTTTGGCCAAAATGCAGTCCTCACCCATGTTGCACAAGATGATTTACCCTTTGGTGGGGTAGGCGCATCGGGCATGGGCAAGTATCATGGCCCTGAAGGTTTTTTCAGTTTGTCACACGAGCGCTCGGTGATGTCGATTCCAAAGTTATTTGGTTTGAAGTTCATCATTCCGCCGTTTAATAAACCAATTCACAAGTTTCTTGAGAAAACCTTCTTGCGTTAACTGATCAAGGCATGATCTATCATGCAGGGTCATGCTACTTTTTAGTCAATTTCGCTTGTCTTTTAAGCGTATTTTTGGTATAAAACGCCCCTTGAATGAATTCATCGTTTATTTTGACTGGCCACACAGGTTTGCTGTTGGCTAAATCAATGGAGTTACACCATGTCTAAGGTTTGCCAAGTTACCGGCAAGCGTCCAGTCGTTGGTAACAACGTCTCACACGCCAACAACAAAACTAAGCGCCGGTTCGAGCCGAACCTGCATCATCACCGCTTTTGGTTAGAAAGCGAAAAACGTTTCGTACGTCTTCGTTTAACCACTAAAGGTATGCGTATCATCGACAAATTGGGTATTGAAAAGGTCGTTGCTGATCTTCGTGCTCAAGGTCAAAAGATCTAAGGAGTTAGAAAATGCGCGATAAAATTCGTCTCGTTTCTTCTGCAGGTACAGGTTATTTCTATACCACGACTAAGAACAAACGTACTATGCCGGAAAAAATGGAAATCAAAAAATTTGATCCAAAAATCCGTCAACACGTGATTTTCAAAGAAGCTAAAATTAAATAATTTTAGTATTCTGAAAAATAACGGCTTCATCAGGAGTCGTTTTTTTTTGCATTTTTTTTGTCTTTTTGCTCTTTTTTC
>JASLJB010000093.1 GCA_030152605.1 Acinetobacter sp.
TTTTTCAAAAATGCTATGCAAGCACGGTTGTTTAGAACGGATATTAATGGCTTAAGAGCGGTCGCGGTGATTGCCGTGGTGCTGTTTCATTTTAACCCGACTTGGCTGCCTGGTGGTTTCGCTGGCGTAGACGTGTTCTTTGTCATCTCTGGCTTTTTGATGACCTCAATTATCTTTCGGGATCTCGAACAGCAACGTTTTAATTTATTTAAATTTTATGTGGCACGTGCCAACCGTATTATTCCTGCACTGGGTCTGGTGTGCTTGGTGCTGATGATCATGGGCTGGTTTTTTCTACTGCCCAATGAATATGAAAAACTCGGCAAGCACGTCTCACGCAGCATTTCATTTGCATCAAATTTAAGTTATCTCAAAGAAGCAGGTTATTTCGATACCGCCTCACACGAAAAATGGTTATTACATACTTGGTCACTCTCGGTCGAGTGGCAGTTTTATATGCTCTACCCGATCATGTTGCTGCTGTTAAGACGCGTGTTTTCATTTGCAGCACTGAAAAAGATCGTGGTGTTGGGCTTTTTGATCAGCCTCGGTTTTAGTATCTACAAGACCCAAAGTGCCCCCAATGCGGCTTATTATTTACTCAGCACCCGTGCATGGGAAATGATCCTCGGCGGTCTGGCCTTTCTTTATCCGCTGAGCCTACAAGATCGACAGAAAAAATGGCTCGCCATCACCGGCTTAACCCTGATCCTCGCCAGTTATGTATTGATCGACAGTCTCACACCATGGCCGGGTTATCTGGCATTGATTCCGGTACTCGGCAGTTATCTGATCATCGTGGCACAACAACACAATAGTCTGATCGGCAACAACTTGTTCCTACAAAATATCGGCAAATGGTCTTACTCGATTTACCTCTGGCATTGGCCTTGGGTGGTGTTCGGCCTACTGTTTGAGATTCCACACTGGTGGCTGTACGGTTTACCACTTTCTATCCTCTGTGGCTTTCTCAGTTATCGCTATATCGAAAGTTATAAATTCCCTGCAGGAGCACGTTGGTCTGAGATCTGGACCGTAAAACCGTTATGGATCATGATCCTAATCGCGGTACTTGGTCTGAGTATTGAAAAAACACAAGGATTGAAATGGCACTATTCTGAACAAATTCTCAGTGTGATTGCTGAGGCGAAAAATAAAAACCCCTACCGCTGTATGCAAGATGAAGAAAGTAAAAAACAACCCATCCATGAATGCATCATCGGCAATAAAGATCAGATCCAAGCCATCGTGGTCGGTGATAGCCACGCCGATGCCATCACCACAGCGGTCTCCGCGGCATATGACTTAAAACAACACGGGATTGTGGCGATGACGCGCACCTCCTGCCCTTTCGTACTAAATGCCAAAAACAATCGCACCAATGATACCTGCTACCAAGAGAATTTTTCAAAACTTAAACAGTTGAAAAAATATCCTGGCACCCCAGTTGTGATCACCGCCAGATGGCCAGTTTATCTCTATGGTCAGTCTGACCCCAATCGTATTAGCAATAGTGATAACCGACCTGTAATGTATTTTGGTGACGAAAAACACATGACTGATGCTGACAGATTGCATGATTTTTCAAAAAATTTGACTCAGACCTTATGTGCCGTCAGCGCTACGTCTCCAGTATGGATCACGCAACCGATTCCAGAAATGCAGCGTGATATTCCCAAAGCCATGAGTCGTGCATTGGCACGCAATAAAACCACGGATTTATCCGTTGATCTCAAGACCTACCAGGCTCGAAATCACGAAATTCGGCGCATCATCCAACAGGCTGCCACGCAATGTGGCGCAACGGTGTTAGATCCAGCACAAACCCTGTGTCAACACGGCCGTTGTATCGCGGAAGTGAATGGTCGACCACTGTACTATGACAGTGACCATTTGAGTGAATATGGCAACAAACAGCTCACGCCCATGTTTAAACACGCACTTTTAGCCCCTGCACAAACATCAACTGCAGCAACGCAACACTGATCCACGTTCAACAAGATCAAATCCCCCATTGCAGTTCCATGGGGGTAATTTGGCGATATACTTTTTGATATTCATAGTATTTGCAGTCATACCACAGCGACATAAAGCGCTCCCCCAAATAATGCGTCAATACTGGATGCTGTTGAAAGCGTTCAAGTGCGTCGAGTTGATTGCGGGGGAGCATTCTCAGTGGATCTGGCACGCTGACGGAGTGTGATGCCGCAGGCAGCGCAAGGTCTTGCTTTAAACCATGCAGCATACCAATGAAGATGACCGCAATCGCCAAATAGGGATTGACGTCTGCGCCTGCAACGCGATACTCCAAACGTCGATTGAGATCATCTGAACACGGCAAGCGTATCGCCACATCCCGGTTATTGCTGTCCCAAGTGGCCTCGAATGGCACATGTTGACCGTCTTGAAAACGACGAAAAGAGTTGATATTCGGCGCTAAAATTGCCATTGAGGCAGGCATCAAATCAATCAGGCCCGCCAGTATTTTCCTCAAGATCGGCGTGGGATGCTCCTGATCAACAAGGCCAAATACATTTTGAGCCTGCACATCGAGCAAACTCATATGAAAATGCAGCCCACTGCCCGCCCGCTCTAGGCTCGGCTTGGCCAAAAAACTGGCCTGTAATCCATGTTGCTGAGCGATTTGCTTGACGATACGTCGGAGTGCTAAGAGATGATCTGCCAATTTTAGAATATCTTGGCTATGTTGCAGATTCAGTTCATATTGCCCGATTGAGGATTCTGAGACGATCCCTGTGACACCGATCGATTGCATTGCAGCAAAAGTCTTGATCTGCTCCAAAATCACGAGGTTCTGATCGAGCACCTCAAGATCATAACATTGCACCTCAAGCTCATCCTGACCCTCCGTTAAGGGGTATAAATAAAACTCCAGCTCTCCAGTCATGACAGGGAAATACTCCGCCGCATGCAGCTGACTGAGTAAGTGCTTTAAAATATTACGCGGCTCGAACATACAGTCCGAGCCATCTTGTTCTTTCATACTTAAAAATAGCTGTGCATGCGTCGTGGGTTCGCTCGCACTGGGCATCAGGGTTCCCAAGATCGGCAGACACAATTGATCAGGCTCACCAATGTGTTTGCAAATACTGCAACCCTTCACCACTTCACCACTTAAACTCATGGCATAGACCGAAGCAGGAAAATAGCAGCCTTGAGCGAGACTCTCTAAACAACTGACATCGATGCGTTTACCGCGGATATGACCATTGAGATCATGTAAGAACATATCGACTTCACGGGTTTCTGGATACTGCTGTAGATATAAATCAATTTCGTCAAGAAAGTATTGTTGTTCTTGCTTGGCACTTTGACGCAGCTCATGCGTCGAAGGCGTTTCGAGTATTGTCGTATTCATTAGGATTCAGCATTCATTACTGATGGCTTAATTTTAAAGCTGCTGCCTACGGCTGTAATATAAATATTGTGTAAATTTCACCCACCAACCACATTTGCATACAAAAAAGGACGCTTGCGCGTCCTTCTTGATCATCTAATCGACTGAATGTCTCATTCAGCAATCTCGACTTATTCCCACTCAATCGTTGCAGGTGGTTTAGACGATACGTCATAGACCACACGCGATACATCTTTGATCTCG
>JASLJB010000145.1 GCA_030152605.1 Acinetobacter sp.
ACGCATAAAATCGTTAAAGATTGCAAGGAGCATCATACTTCCGAGCAGTACCATACCAATTTTTAATCCAACAATTTGTATATGTTCAGATACAGGCTTACCCCGTATTGCTTCTATGATGTAATAAACCAAATGACCACCGTCCAGCATTGGAATCGGCAGTAAATTTAAAATCCCTAAACTCACACTCATGAGTGCCATGAATGAGAGATAAGTTTGCCAACCCATTTCGGCACTTTGTCCTGCGACCTTGGCGATCGTAATCGGACCAGATAAATTATCCAAGCCAATTAAACCACGAACCATTTTTACGATCGAGTTAAAAATCATTCCTGAGAGTTGAGCTGTTTTGTCCACAGCGACAACCAATGCTTCTGCAGGATTGTTTTGAATGCGTTGTTGATATTCCGCAGGAATCTGAATTTGCCCGCGTTGAGCCTCTACACCAAGCATGCCTTTGACTTGCCCAGCATTATCGACCTTTCCTTGCGGCATGATTTGAAGATGTATCCGTTCACCTTGACGTAATACATCCACATCCAAGTTCTTTTCTGGTGACATTTGCACCACATCCACCACATCAAACCAACTTTTCATTGGGACGCTGTTAATGGCGACAATTTCATCACCCGCTTGCATGCCTTGACGAATCGCAGCACCATCCTCACTGAGTTTGGAGACGATGGCTGGAATTTCAGGTCGATACGGAATAAAGCCTAAAACTTCAAGCGGTGACTGATTTTGATTTTTCAAAAAATTCTGTATCGGCAATGCAAAATTTTGCAGTTGCCCATCACGTTCAGCTTGGATCTGAATATGACCTGACTCACCAACACGGCTGACCAGCGCATAATTCAGCTTCTCCCAAGTCCCGGTTTGCTGACCATCGATCGCAACAATTTTATCTCCGGCTTGGAGGTGTACGAGTTCAGCCGGTGTATTCGGCATCACTTTACCGATCCGCGTATTCAGGGTCTCTTGGGCAGGCAGCGCCAACACCCAAAATAAAAGCACCGCAAAAACCAGATTAATCAATGGACCTGCAGCCACAATCGCGATTCGTTTCCACGGTGGCTGACGGTTAAATGCATAAGGTAAATCTTCGGCGCTGACATTGCCTTCACGTTCATCCAACATCTTGACATAACCACCAAAAGGCAATGCCGAAAGTTGATAATGAATTCCAGTTTTTTTAGACGTCCATTTTAGAATTGTCGGGCCAAAACCGATTGAATAGACTTGGACTTTGACGCCGAGTCGTCGAGCGACCCAGTAATGTCCAAACTCATGGATGGCAATCAGTGGCCCTAAGATCATGATCGCTGCGACAATTATAAATACGACATTCATGTTCAGCGTCCCAATTGCTTGATGTATTGGTATGCAACTTGTCGAGCAAGCTGATCAGTGTGCAAAATCTTTTCGATCGATTCAGCCGCACTATTTTGAACTTGATTTAAAGTATGTTCAACCACTTGACTAATTTGTAGAAACTTAATTTGCTGTTTGAGGAAGGCATCTACCGCAACTTCATTGGCTGCATTTAAAATCGCAGGTCTTAAGCCACCCGCTTGCATCGCTTGACGTGCCAACCGAAGTGCAGGAAAACGTTCTAGATCAGGTTGTTGAAAGTCCAATGTTGCATGTGCAAAAACATCTAAACGCGGTACATGTGTCGAAATCCGTTCAGGCCATGCCAATGCATGCGCAATTGGGGTACACATATCCGGTTGACCCATTTGTGCCAAAGTTGAACCATCCACATATTGAACCATAGAGTGAATAATACTTTGCGGATGAATCACCACTGTAACAAAATGTTCTTTAATTGAAAACAAGTGACAGGCTTCTATTAATTCCAAGCCTTTGTTCATCAAGCTTGCAGAATCAACAGAGATTTTCTGCCCCATTGACCAATTGGGATGTTTACAAGCTTGTTGTGGTGTCACCGTATTTAATTGTTCAAGACTGTGATTTAAAAATGGACCACCCGAGGCGGTCAGCAAGATTTGCGACACCCCTAAAATCGGTTGACCATTTTTTTCAGCTTGTAGATATTGTGGTGGTAAACATTGAAAAATCGCATTATGTTCGGAGTCCACAGGCAACAATAAAGCTTGATGCTGGCGCGCAGCCTGCATCATGATATCTCCTGACATCACCAAAGCTTCTTTATTGGCCAACAATACCCGCTTTCCAGCACGAACCGCCGCCAAAGTCGGTAACAGCCCTGCTGCACCAACGATCGCAGCCATCACCACATCAACTTCAGGATGTTCAGCGATTTGGATCAATCCCGACTCATCGCTCAAGATCTCAATCTGTTCAAGCTTGTACTCGATTAAACCTTGATGTAACTGATCGACTTTTTCTGCAGGCACCACCACCACTTTGGGGCGATATTGCTGACAGAGTTGAATCAATTCTGGAATGCGACTATGCGCACTTAGCGCAAATACTGAATACTGATCAGGATGTTGCGCTAAAACTTTTAGCGTGCTCTGACCAATCGAGCCAGTCGCACCTAAAATACAAACAGTTTGTGACATCTATAAATCTACATTGATAAGTTTTAAGACATAGATACCCACAGCAAAAATTGGGGCAGCAGCCAGTAAAGAGTCGATCCGATCCAAAACTCCGCCATGACCTGGCAATATACGTCCTGAATCTTTGATACCGGCACGACGCTTGATCATAGACTCAAACAAGTCGCCCAGCACCGAACTAAATACCGTGATGATTGACAGGGCCAAGAACATGAGATGTTGCGAAAAACTTAAACTCAGATAGTTGTATTGTACGATCACAATCACGATGATCACAGTGACCAAACCACCCAATAAACCTTCGATTGACTTATTCGGACTGACATAGGGTGCGAGCTTGGTTTTACCCAGTTTACGACCGACAAAGTAAGCCCCACTATCCGCCCCCCATACCAACAGGAACAGATACATCAACCACCAAGGTGAGTTTTTCCAGACATAAAAAATCGCAGTGACTGCGGCTGTAATCAGGATTAAACCCATGATATTTAAGCTTGGGTTATACCAACCATCATATTCTGGATAAGACTTGACCCAATAAATGCTAATCAGCCATGTCAAGATGGAGGCAATCCACAATAAGATCGCCATCTCACCAAAATATAATGCTAGACACGAGAATAAAGCACTCAACAGACCAAAACCTGCGGCTTTAAATTTATTGGCATTTGGGCTTTGACCAGGCATGAGTTTAAACCACTCATAGCCAGCGACTGCCGATGCTAAGGTCATTAAGGCCAACATCGGCAACTGAGCGGTTGTTGCAAACATACAACTGAGTACCACTGCAACGAGCACCAATGCGGTGATGATCCGCTCTAACATTATTATTTCTCTATATTTGTTTGTTGAATTTGCTCTGAAGTTTTACCAAAACGACGCTCACGCGATAAAAACACATCGATCGCGCGATCAAATTCGTTCACCGTAAATTCAGGCCACAATGTTTGAGTGAAATAGAGCTCGGCATATGCGGTTTGCCACAACAAGAAGTTAGACAAACGTAAATCGCCACCGGTTCGAATCAGCAAATCAACTGGAGGTAGATCTCCAAGACTGATGTGTTGCCCAAAAAAACCTTCATCGATTTGTGCAATATCAAGATTTTGAAACTTCACCATTTTTGCAATATTTTGTGCTGTATTTGCAATATCCCACATTCCACCATAACTGACAGCAATGGTCAAAGTCATTTCACCAAACTGTGCGGTTTTTTGCTCAGCATATTGCATCAAATCACAGAGTTCTGGAGATAATCGACTGCGATCACCAATAAACCTCAAAGCGATTTGATATTGTTCCATGCGTGGGATTTGTTCACGAATCGTCTCAGCCAAAAGTTGCATCAATAGATCTACTTCGTACTGTGGTCGATTCCAGTTTTCACTTGAAAATGCAAATATAGTCAGTGCTTTTATATTCAGTTTGCAGCAATGCTCTACGATTGGATCAAGAACATTTTTCCCTTCGCGATGTCCAGCACCTTTATCAAGCTGTCTTTTTTTGGCAAAACGATTGTTGCCATCCATGATGATGGCAACATGCTGGGGGGGACTTGCCTCGTTAGATGCAGTCATTCAATATTAGACCTTC
>JASLJB010000383.1 GCA_030152605.1 Acinetobacter sp.
ATTTAAGTCATTGATTACTAGAGTTATATTTATTTAGTTTTATTATAAAAATGCCGAAAATCCAGTAAGTTTCAAAAATAATTTATTTTTATTATTTTAATTCTGATTATAACGCTCGGAAATCAGCATAATTCTGCTTGGGTTTTTATTTTAAATGCTTGGGTTTTGTTTTAATTGCTTGGGGTTGTTGTTAAATGTAGGTTTATTTTAATGACTTTTTATGCGGATATTGAGCTGATTTTTTTCTGTTATTGCTCTTATTTAACTCGGTTTAAGGCTGAGAAACTTTTTTGAACCGATGGTGTAATTTAGCAATTGAAATATAGAATATTTATTTGGCTTTTTTAGATATTTTTGCCTGTGCTAAATGTCTGAAGCGGGATCATATTTTAGTCTCAAAATGAAACTTCAGCTCAGTTTTTTTAGCTGAGACTTTGTGGTTTTTTGACTTAAAATTATAAATAAAAAACTGTTTTTTAAGGTGAAGTTGCTACTGAAATTGGATTGTATGGGGTCAGGCATCGCGTAGATTTTTTGTGGCAATAGATGAGCTGTATCAAGATGCGAAGACCGACTCAAACGTGCAGTCGCTATTTAGATTGGCTAAAGAGTATGAGGGCTAAGACTTTGTATGTTGGTACCGCGATGCGTGCAAAAATACTAAGCTGGCACTCGAAAAATAGGCATTTACATCAAAAAAAACCAGTCAGAACAGGCCTGACTGGTTTTTCATCGCCCGATTTTTTAGATCGCAGCTTTGGAAATCATCACTTTTTAGATCGCAGCAGGATACTGCGAGATGCGACGGATTATGCCTGAGTCTGTGCATCCGCTTGATCATCAGCATCAGCGTCTGCTTCAATCTCAGGTAATGCCAAGGCTTTTTCCAACACTTGTACAAATACCTCGCGTGGCTGCGCACCTGCAAGTGCAATACGCTGATTGAACACAAAAAACGGAACGCCAGTCACTTTGAGTTGATCCTGTGCCATGTCTTCATCGAATTTCACGAAATCCGCATAGAGATCAGAGTCGAGTACATCATCGACTTCAACTGGATTGAGTCCAATGCGTGCTGCAACATCTTCGAGGGTTTCACGGGCATCAATGGCCAAGCCTTCAGTCAGCACGCTATAGAAGAACGCGGCTTGCGCCTCATTGCCTAAGCCTTTGCTTTGTGCCAAATGAATGATGCGATGCGCATCGAAGCTCGAACCCGGTTTGAGTTGTTGCCAGTTAAATTCGATCCCTTCTTGTTGGGCCATGATCGCGATTTCAGCCTGCATTTTTTCAACTTCAGGCACACTACGCTGATATTTTTGTGCCAAACGCTCGATGTTTGAGCCTTGAAGTTTTAGATCCGCATCTTTATTGAGTTGGAAACTATGCCAGTGCACTTCAAGCTCAAGTTCTAACTGTGCAGCTGCTGCTTCTAAGCGATGTTTGGCGATATAACAAAAAGGGCAGACCACATCAGACCAGATATCAACGCGCATAAAAATTCTCAAATATAAATATAGTGCTCAGTTTAACTGATCTAATCGTCAGAACAGTACCGTGAAACAGCATTTATTCTATAAGGATTGATTGAAATTTAAGCTTGTTGGGTGTTCACTATGTTATAAGCTATTCAATTTGAATGGTTTGAAATTTTCGCATGTGATGGAAAATGGCGTTATTGTGAGAGAAATGGATAAAAGAAAATTGAGGTGGATATGCGTCGACTGATGATCTTTATAGCTGTGGTGATTTTGGCGATCGCAGCATTGGTATTTTTCCGCCAAAACACAGAACAGCGTTTAGCGGCTGATCGAGAAACATTTGATCTGGTCATGAATGAGAAAATGCGTGCCCTATATAGCCAAGCGCAGGATTGGTCGGCGCCATTGCAGTTTGATGTAACAGATCCGCGTTTGAATGGGGATTATAAAATCCTTGCTGAATTCGTTTTAAACTATTGGGTTGAAAATATCGAAGTGCGTAATACCTATTTACGTGAACTTAAAGCAGTCAAATGGGATCAGTTTCTCGATGTAGCGCGTCTCGATCAGGACCGTAAAAATAAATATCAACAGACCGATCATATGTTAAAAACCGCGCATCAAGTGACTGAGCATTATCAGCAGCAAAGTGCCCAAAATAAACAAGCTGCTTTAGAACAAGCCAAGAAGTTGCCGATCGATGAAAAGATGCGTGATTCGCTGCTGGAGAAGCTCGAACATAATCTAAAGATTGATCAAGAGAGCGCATTAATTGTTTTAGAACTACAGGTATTGGACAAAGCCGATGCGATGTTGGCGATGCTTAAAAAATACCCGTGGCAGAAACAAGATGGCAAAATATTATTCCCTGAAAATGCCCAAGTGAAACAGTTTAATCAGCTTTACCAAGATGTCCTTAAACTCAATGCCGAGATCGAGAAAAAGAAACAGCAAAATGCGGATGAGTTAGATGACACGATCACTGAAACTGAGGTGAGTGATACCCAGACTGTGGTGAGTGATGTTGAAACGGCAGTGAGTGATACTGGAGTCGCGGTGAGTGCTGTAAAGCCAAGTTAAGCATGAGTGCATGATTTACAAGTCTTTATATTGAACCAGCTCACTTTATGTTAAAAATAATGCATTCATTATTGGAGTTTGTGGTATGTCAGATCGAATTCATGCTGTTGTCGGTCAAAAAGTTTCACGTATTGCGCAGTCTATATTGATCGCGGCGGCACTGCTCGGTAGCACGCAATTTGCCGTTGCCGGACCGACTGTGGATCAGTTAAGTGATTGTTTGGTGAAGGCGACCACCGCCACCGATAAGACCACCGTGCTGCAATGGACTTTTGTGGCCTTGTCGACGCATCCTGATTTAAAAAGCTTTAGCAATGTGAATGAAGCACAAAAAAATCAACTTGATCAAAAGTTTGCCCAAGTGGTACAGCGTGTCATCGTTGAGCAATGCGCTCCACAGACCAAAGCCGTGATTCAAACAGAAGGCCTACAGGCCGTTGGCGATAGCTTCCAAGAGTTGGGCCGCGC
>JASLJB010000220.1 GCA_030152605.1 Acinetobacter sp.
TATCGCACAGTTGTGTTTGGCGCAGTTAAATCATGCAGAGATGGAGATCAAAAATATTGCAGTGGCGGCGGCGCATCGTGGTCAAGGTTTGGCCAAGCAATTGATCGCACATGCGATTGCTCTTGCGCGTCAGCAGCAACAGCAGTGCCTGTGGGTCAAAACTGGCAATTCCAGTCTGGATCAATTGGCGCTGTATCAGAAAATGGGATTTCGCTTGGATCATATTGAAAAGGATGTGTTTCTACACTATCCCGAGCCGATCTTTGAAAATGGCATCGCCTGCTTGGATCAAGTGGTACTGCGTTTGGCGCTCTAATGTGCAGCAGATCACATTCGTATAAGGCAGCAAGCCGATCTATGTTTCTGTAATATATTGAAAAAATTAATAAATTTGAAAATTTCTATTTTTTGGTCATAATGGAGTTTTTTTAGGAAGGCCAAGATGTCATTACCTAACTGCCCAAAATGCCAATCAGAATATACTTACGAAGATGGCGTGATGTTAATTTGCCCTGAATGTGCTCACGAATGGTCAGCCAGTGATGCACCTCAGGTTGAGGAAGAACAAGTCTTTAAAGATGCTTTCGGTACAGTGCTTGTCGATGGCGATAGCGTTTCTGTGATCAAGGATCTTCGCATTAAAGGTTCTTCGAATGTGGTCAAAGTCGGAACCAAAGTGAAAAACATTCGTTTATTGGCGGATTCAAGCGATGGACACGACATCGATTGTAAAATCGATGGCATCGGTGCAATGAAGCTAAAATCTGAATTTGTCAAAAAAGCCTAGCGTAAAAGCTCAGCTTTAATTCGCTTAAAGCTGAGCTTTTTATCAGTAAGATGATCAGTTTAAATATATCGTAAGTTACATACCGTTACTTATTTTTATCAAGTTTTGCTTAATAATTTATTTAATTGAAAAGAAAAAAGGCTGTATTTATTCATTTAAAAACAGATAAATATACAAATTACATAAACAAAAGTGATTCACTTCGCTGTTTTGCAATGATAACTTTGTGACGTAAAACCAACAAAGGTACTCAGTTAATGCAAATAGAAGTTGAAGGCGATCATAAGATTGCCCAAGAGGTCATACAACATATTTATCAGTGGGACAAAGCCATTGTTGAAAACAATATCGATGCCTTGATGCAGAAATGCACCACTGGGTTCAATTTGTTTGATGTCAGTAGTCAGCTGATCGGTGCCGCAGTCTATCGTCAGCAATGGGAAAAATTTAGTCCTTGTTTTAACACCAATATGAAAATTTCACGACGCAGTATGAAGTTATATATCGCCGAAGACTTGGCCGTACTGCATTGTTATTCAAGAGTAGAAAATATCTTGCAGCAGCATCAAAGCATGCCGTGGTGTAGAACCACTTTATGTGTGCAAAAACAAGATGGACAATGGTTGATCGCACATCAGCATATTTCCTTGCCGGTGAATTTGAGCAGTGGCAATGTGATTATGATCGATGAAATTCCGCAGCTCAAAAGGGTGGGTTAATTTTACATTGATGTTTAAACCAGAATATTTTGCATCCAAGATAAAATATCTGGTCTGATTGCTTGATTTGAAGAATTCACTTTTTTATTTTTTAGATAAAACCATATTCGACATGGTCACTTTATAAACTTGATAAATTTCAACCAAATAACTTAGCATGATGAACGAGAAGTTCATTTGTGGTCTTGAACCACGTCTTGAGTTTCGCCCGCTGTGCTCAAACGGTGTCGACTTGGACAGGTCGATGACTCGACATTTCGACATCTCGATCAGGCGATCAGCCGGTGAGCTCAGTGTTCAAGCTTTTGTATTGCGCAAAAAGGTATCACGCAAAAAAGAATCAAATAAAAGTCAACGATTTTAGCTTTGGCAACTTCAAAAACGATGACATTCAATTCAGAACTGAGGTATTTCATGAAAGTATTGCTGATTGGCGGTAGTGGGGCGATGGGTAGAGCTGCAGTGCGAGCAGCGTTAAATTTTGATTTCATTACAGAAATAGTGGTGGCTGGTATCGATGTCGATCTGGCAGCGCGTTTCGTCAGCGCCCTCGGCGATACTCGCCTGCGCAGTGAGTATCTGGATGTAATGGATCGACCACGACTGTTAGAGATGATGCAGCAGGTCGATGTGGTGCTGAATGCCGCAGGACCTTTTTTCCGTTTTGGCGTGCCGATCCTGTCCGCAGCGATCGAGACAGCCAAGCACTACTGTGATATCTGTGATGACTGGCAACCGACCGTGGAAATGCTGGCCTTGCATGAACAAGCGCAACACAAAAATATCACCGCCGTCATTGGTTTGGGTGCAAGCCCAGGCATATTAAATCTACTCTGTGCCCAAGCTGCGGCTGAACTGGATCAGGTCGATCAGATCGTCTCTGCATGGAAGTTGTCGGGTGCGGTCAATGCTGATGATGGTTTTAGTCCAGCCCCAGCACAAGGCGCAGTCGATGCGGCTGCGGTGCATTTGATGCATTGTTTGTCTGAGGACATTCAAGTCATTCAAGATGGCAAGGCCATTAAAACCCGTGCCTTAGCGCATTCGCAGATTGATTTTCCGACGCTTGGCGCGATTGATGTGTGGTCTTTGGGGCATCCCGAAGCGATTACCTTGCCGCGCACATATAGCCAGTTGCAGCAATGCTATAACGGCATGCTAGAAATCGGCGATATCGTGGATGATTTGCGTCAGATGGCGGATGCCGTTGCTGCGGGACAGTTGTCGGTGGATGATGCGGCAAGAGCACTGACCTCAGCGGAGAGCCGAGATGCGCGTGAACAACAACTGGGTCAAGGCGCGCAGTCAGCGATTCCGAATGCCTTGGCTTTTGCGGCCGGGATCAAGAACGGTCAGGCCAAACGCGTCGGGGCGTATTTTAAACATTCGCCTGCAGGTGGGATGGCTACGATTACGGGGATTCCTTTGGCGCTGTTCCTGCCCTTATTGCATGGCGGGCATCTCAAACAAGCCGGTGTATTTGCACCAGAGCAGGTGATTGATCCACAAGTGTTCTTTGACTTGTTTGATCCCTTCTGTGGCGCGCAAGGTGCAGGTGTTACGCTGGTCAGTGCTTAAGCTGATCTATGCGCTGTGTGAGACCAGTTTCTCGATCATCAGCGTCAGGTCTTTTAAGCGTTTGACTTCATCCCAGAGCGCACGCGCTTCGGGATAGTGCTTACTCATCATGCCCAGCCATTGTTTATAGCGTCCGAGCATCACGATTTCAGTTTTGCTCGGGCCATTCAAGAAGCGAATTTGCAGTTCTAACAGTTGTTGCCAGTCCATCAAGGGCTGATCACGGTTTTGTCGAACACAACGACTGAGATCGGGCGTGGTCACTGCACCGCGACCGAGCATCAGATCTTCACAGCCCGATTCGAGTCGACACTGCTGTGCATCGGCGTTATTCCAAATCTCACCATTGGCGATGACATTGATCTTGAGTGCTTCACGGATCGGGCGCAGTTGATCCCAAAATGCAGGTGGGGTATAGCCATCGGCCTTGGTACGTGCATGTACCGTGACCCAGTCTGCGCCAGCGTCTTCGATGGCATGCGCATTTTCAAGGGTGTAGTTGCGATCGAGATAGCCGAGGCGCATTTTGGCAGATACCGGGATATGCGCAGGCACGGCATCACGTACCGCTTTGACCAATAGATGCACCACATC
>JASLJB010000231.1 GCA_030152605.1 Acinetobacter sp.
TATATCTTTAAATGAGGGGAACACCCCGCTAATTAAACTGGAAAATATTCCACGCATTATTGGTAAAGACGTTGAAATCTATGTGAAATATGAGGGCTTAAACCCGACTGGTTCTTTTAAAGACCGTGGTATGACCATGGCTGTAACCAAAGCGGTTGAAGAAGGCTCTAAAGCGATTATCTGTGCGTCTACCGGAAATACCTCTGCCTCAGCAGCAGCCTATGCGGCTCGTGCTGGCATCAAAGCCTTTGTTTTGATTCCAGAAGGTAAAATTGCCATGGGTAAAATGGCACAGGCCATGATGTATGGTGCGATCACCATGCAAATCCGCGGTAACTTTGATGACGGTATGCGTCTGGTGAAAGAAGTCGCTGATCAAGCGCCTGTCACCATCGTCAACTCGATCAATCCATTCCGTTTGCAAGGTCAAAAAACCATTGCTTATGAAATCGTAGATGCACTCGGTCGTGCACCGGATTATCACTGCTTGCCAGTGGGTAACGCGGGCAATATCACTGCACACTGGATGGGTTATACCGAAGCTGTTGCAGACAGTGCACAGTTTGAACAAGTGGTTTATGACGCTGCGACAGACGCATTCACCGGTCCTAAACCAGAAGGCCGTCCTGTGATGGTCGGCTATCAAGCCTCAGGTGCTGCACCTTTCTTACGTGGCGCACCGGTAGAACAACCTGAAACCGTCGCCACTGCGATTCGTATTGGTAACCCACAAAGCTGGAACCATGCTAAAGCCGTGGTGAAAGAATCAGAAGGTTGGTTCGATGAACTCAGCGATGCTGAAATCCTCGAAGCACAACGCCTGTTGTCGATGTATGAAGGGATCTTCTGTGAACCTGCATCTGCAGCCAGTGTTGGCGGTGCGATCCGGGATATCAAAGCAGGTAAAATCGCTGAAGGTTCGATGATCGTATGTACCGTGACCGGTAATGGCCTAAAAGATCCAGACACTGCGATCAAGCAATGTGAAGATGCCGTCATGCTCAGCATTGATGCCACCATGCAAGACGTAAAAACTTCGATCTTGTCGAATATGTAATTCACGCTCGAAATTAAGAACAAATTCATTCATTCGATTGAATTTGTTGCATAAAAAAACC
The DNA here is from genome assembly GCA_030152605.1 of Acinetobacter sp. Classification (GTDB taxonomy): domain Bacteria; phylum Pseudomonadota; class Gammaproteobacteria; order Pseudomonadales; family Moraxellaceae; genus Acinetobacter. The sequence goes on from JASLJB010000231.1 coordinate 1,119, forward strand.
TGCAGATGCAGGTTTTTTTATGTCTTCAGTTTGATGTCTAAGTGATTAACTCAGGTTCTCAACTATCATCGAACTTAGATTAGATACGTTTTGGTAAATTACTCACCCAGTTCAACAAGTTGGTTGCATCTGCGGTACGTGCTTGAGAGGTGCTGGCACCGAGCAAGACCACCACAGCAGGACGTGAATTCACAGTGGTGTGCATCGCAACGCAGCGACCGGCTTCGTTGATATAACCGGTTTTTGAAATATTGATATTCCAACCACCATTACGCACCATGGCATTGGTATTGTTAGACTTCAAAACACGATAACCCAAATTAAAGTCATATTGCGCCGTGGTTGAGAATTGGCGAATTACGCCATATTGGTAAGCCGCACTGACCAAAATGCCTAAATCGCGCGCTGAGGCCACATTACGTGGGTCTAAACCAGTCGACTCGGTATAGCGTGTAGAAGTCATGCCCAATTGACGTGCTTTGGCGTTCATTGCAGCAACAAATGCAGGACGACCACCCGGATAAGTACGCGCCAGTGCCGCAGCAGCAGGGTTTTCAGACTTCATCAATGCCACAAGCAACATCTCAGCACGATTCATGGTATCGCCGACTTTCAAGGTCGAGCTTGAGTTTTTACCGCCCGCACCTGCAAAGTCAATTTGCTGTAAGGTGATATTTTCTGACATATTCAAACGTGCATCTGCGGTCACGACGGCAGTCATCAATTTGGTGATCGAAGCCATCGGCAAAGCAGCGTTGGTATTTTTACTGTAAAGCACCTCACCGGTTTGCGCATCCATGACTAAGGCTGCGCGCGCATTCACAGAAGGCTGGCTGCTATAGTTATTGGTGTCATAGATATGAGCGGTGGAGGCTGGTGCATTGGTGACTGTTGCACCATTTGATTTACGAATCGTGGTGGTGACTGAAGTTGAACCTTGTGGTGATACCACGCTGTCGTCGTTCAGCAATTGATTGACATCATCCGATGACCAATTCAGTGATGCTTGCGGCGCTTGAGCAGCATGGGTAGCAGGCCCTGAGGTATTCATTACAAGATCTGCAAAACTCATTGAGCTTAAGCCAAGTAGTACTGATAAACTCAATACATGCTTTAGGATAGTTTTAGATTTTTTCACGGCAACCTACTTATCTCAGTGAGGATGTTAGCAATCTTGCTTCTTACCTCAAATATGACTTACATTTACACGATGACGCGGATAAGATGAACTCACGCTCGCGCGATTGTGTATAACGACTTCGATTTAAACACAGGATAGGATTGCTAATTTTGTTATGTAATTGCAAGCCAATTTTGCTTTATGTAACAAAAAACATCATATTATTCATACAAAGGAGGGGCAATGTGATTACAGTTCTGGTGGTTGATGACCATGAATTAGTTCGTACTGGCATTTGTCGCATGCTAGAAGATCAGCTCGATATCCAAGTGATTGGGCAGGCTGAATCTGGCGAAGAAGCGATCGCTTTGGTTCGTCAGCACCATCCTCATGTTGTCCTTCTTGATGTCAATATGCCCGGTATTGGTGGTGTTGAGACCACACGGCGTTTACTGCAAACAGCGCCAGAGACCAAAGTGCTCGCGGTCAGTGGTTTGGCTGAAGAGCCCTACCCGTCCCTGTTGCTCAAAGCAGGTGCCAAAGGCTATATCACCAAAGGTGCACCGATCACCGAAATGGTGAGAGCAATTAAAAAAGTCATGCAAGGTGGCAAATACTTTAGTGCGGACATCGCCGAACAACTGGCAAGCTCCTATTTATCTGACACGCAAAGCTCACCTTTTGATGCCCTTTCAGAACGTGAAATGCAAGTTGCCATGATGGTGGTGAACTGCATTAGCGCGCAAGAAATTTCAGACAAACTTTTTGTCAGCGTCAAAACTGTGAACACCTACCGTTATCGGATCTTTGAAAAACTCAATCTGGACAGTGATGTCAAACTGACGCACTTGGCGATTCGCTATGGACTGATTAAACCTTAGCCAATTACAACAACAGCCAGCCGCAGCATCCAAACAGTAAACTGCAGATGCCAACCAAGATCTGCGTTTTAGCATCCCCCACATCCACGGATCTACTCTACAGATCAGGGGGAGATGCTTGCAGCCGCCTAACAGCAGCTCAAGCACACCAAAACACCAACACCAACACCAACACCAACACCAAAATAATAACGCCAACAACGCCAACGCCCCTCTGCGACTCATCTACTGCCAACCGACAGCCGCATGTCTGCTGATCGTTTCGTCAACACAGTGCACCTTGATCTGTTTTAGCTCAACGAAATTTAATCAAGCATGTTAAAAAATAAATATTGCTGTGATTGAATCTAAAAAGATGCCCAATAACACGTGCTAGCTCAAGCTATTCAATTATTTTTTAGTGTTTAAAATCATATCTTTGGTTTAGCATATTGCGACTTTATCGCGCGCTAGCAGGACGCCACGCGCAGGCATATCGATATGCCACTTAAGATGAAAAATAGGGGCAATGATTATAATGAAGCGCCCTTTACATATCGCTCAACATTTTTATTTAGGTTCTTCGTGTTATGGCAACGCAAGCTTTGGTGTTACTGGTTGATGATGAATATGATCTATGCATCTTGATGCAAATGGCCCTATCACGCATCGGTATTAAAACTCATATCGCACATCATCTGCAGCAAGCAAAACATTTTTTCCAAGAATATCACTATCATGCCTGTATCACCGACCTCAATTTACCAGATGGTTCTGCACTGGAACTGGTTGAATATAGCGCCAAACATTTTCCGAGCACCCCGATCGTGGTGATTCGAGATGAAGAACAGCGTCACAGTGTACGTGCCTGTCTCAACGCTGGTGCCTTTGATCTACTCAATAAACCGATTCACACCCAACAACTGCAATATCTGATGCAAAAAGCCCTCTTACACAGCTCACGTGACGCACCCAGCGCAGATCAGCAGCTTGAAAATAAAATGCTGATCGGTGAATCCACCGTGATGCAGCGGCTTCGCACCTCATTGCGAAAAATTGCCCAGACCCATTCTCCGGTTTTCATTCGCGGTGAGTCTGGCACCGGCAAAGATGTGGTGGCACGTTTGATTCATTTGCTCAGTCCGCGTGCTGAGGGGCCATTTGTCATTCTCAACTGTGGGGCCATGTCGGAAGAACGTATTGAAAGTGAGTTGTTTGGCCATCTCAAAGGCAGCTTTGTTGGGGCAGAACACAATAAACGCGGCTTACTCCAGTCGGCGCATCAGGGGAGTTTGTTTTTAGATGAGGTGGCTGAACTGTCGAGCAACATGCAAGTCAAATTACTCAGAGCACTGCAAGAACAGAAAATACGTCCGCTCGGCAGTGAGCATGAGATCGACGTGGACTTTCGACTGCTCAGTGCCAGTCATCAAGACATAGCACAACGGGTTCAACACGGCAGTTTTCGTGCTGATTTATTCTATCGTTTAAACGTGATTGATATTGTACTGCCGCCACTCAGAGATCGCGGCGAGGATATCTTACGCTTGGCCGAGTTGTTTATTTTGCAGCACTGCCAGTTGGCAAAACTGCCCTGCAAAACACTCAGCAAAGCCGCTCAAGCGTATCTTGTTCAGTATCACTATGCCGGTAATGTCAGAGAACTACGTAATATGATCGAGCGTGCATTAAGTCGTTGTGATGAGCCGATCATTGATGTGGTGCATTTAAAAAATTTAGAAAGTATAGAAGGTTTAGAAAATACGGCTGCCCTGCTTACCGCGCCCAGCAATGTCAGTCGCAATCTTCAACAGCAGCCGACAGCCATGCAAGGTATCGATGCGATTGCCCATGCTTGGCTGCCCAAGCGACAGCATCTCCCCCACATTCCTGAAGAAGGTTTGGATCAATTTCTCGCCAACATCGAACGTGAAGTGTTATTAACCACCCTACACATCACCCGTTGGAACAAAACCTTGGCCGCAAAAAAACTCGGCATGAGTTTTCGCTCACTGCGCTATCGACTCAAAAAACTCGGTTTGGATCTAGAACACGATTAGGCACTTGAGGTTTTGGAGCCGATTGCTTAAGTCATCCCAGCGACTTAGCGCTGTTTGAGTAAAAGTTCAGATACGTTGAGCAAATAAGCATCTTCTTTCATTTCTGCCGGCCAAGCATAGTGTTGATTGGGTTCAATGCCTTGACCATCAATCATCTTGCCTGTCGGCGTAAAGTAATGCGATACCGTCATTTGCAGTGCGGCGCCATTGGCCAAAGGAAAGAGCTTTTGCACCACGCCTTTGCCATAGCTTTTCTCTCCGATCACCCATGCACGGCGATGCTCTTTCATCGCTGCGGTAAAGACTTCCGCGGCCGATGCTGAACGTTGATTGATCAACAGACCCAACTTAATGTTAGGGAACTCATTGCCGGGCAAGGCCTGAAACTCTTGGTTGCCCTCTGAGCGACTTTTGGTCGAGACGATCACGCCTTGATTTAAAAACAGATCTGCACTTTCTACGGCCGCCGATAGCAGTCCACCGGGGTTATTTCTCAGATCAATCAGGACGGCTTTCAAGCGTGGTGAATTGTATTCTTCGATCAGCCGTTTGATTTCATTGGCTGTATCCTGCTGAAAGACTTTGACTTTAAGCAGCAAGACTTGGTTATGTAGCATCAAGGCTTCGATATCTGCGACATCTTGTTTTTTATTGCGCACCACCACGATCGGGGTAGATTTTGCATTGAGCTGTAATTGTAAGGTTGAGCCGATCGCGCCATAGAGCAGATCTGTCACCTGTGCAGCATTGAGATTTTTGAGTTCTAAGTTATCAATTTTATAGACGCTCAAACCATTTTTAAGGCCAAGCTTTTCAGCATCAGTGTCTGCTTTTATATTTTGAATCAGCCATTGATGATTATGTGGATCAAAATGCAGCTGAAAATCAACACTGGCAATATCCGCTTCGGTATATTGCATCAACTGCTTATAGTCTTCGGGCATCAAATAACGCGAATAACGATCCAAGCCAGATACCATGCCTTTGGTGGCTTGTAAAAATAATTGATCATCGGCTTTTTCATCGACATAGTTTTCTTTGACGATGCCGTAAATTTTGACAAATTGCTCGATCGACTCGATCGGGACTTCAGCGACACTGTCGTCATCGTCCCAATCTGCGCCATTTATGCGCTTGGTATCCAGCGCCCAAACACTATGCCCAGCGCTGGCAAGCAACCCTGTGAGTACCGCTATATATTTCCAAGCTTGAGCCATAATGTTTTCCAAAGTTTCACTTTAATGGTGCTGAGGCAAGCTGTGACAACGCGAAAAGCGATAAATAGCGGCACAGCTTGCGCGAAGACTAGGTCAACTCGATCAGATTGCGACCTTGCATTTCTGCTGGAATTTCAACTTGCATCAAGCTCAACAGCGTAGGCGCAACATCGGCCAACACACCGCCTTCAGCAATACGTGCATCAGTTGGACCGACATAAATAAACGGCACCAACTCAGTGGTGTGTTGAGTATGCACCTGACCACTAACGTAATCCTGCATTTGTTCAACGTTACCGTGATCCGCGGTAATCAGCATATGTCCGTGTTTAGCATTGATCGCAGCATAGAGACGACCCAAACATAGATCGACCGCTTCGACCGCTTTTACAGCAGCATCGAACACACCAGTATGGCCTACCATATCACCATTGGCATAATTCACCACCAAGAGATCATACTCACCGGATTCGATCGCAGCCACCAACGCGTCGGTCACTTCATAAGCGCTCATCTCAGGTTGTAGATCATAGGTCGCCACATTTGGAGATGGAATCAAAATACGTTTTTCGCCCGGATATTCATCCTCACGACCGCCACTGAAAAAGAAGGTCACATGCGCGTATTTTTCTGTTTCTGCGATACGCAATTGGGTCTTGCCCAAGTTAGAAACATATTCACCCAGGGTATTGCTCAGTGCTTGCGGCATATACGCGACTGGTGCATCTAGACTGGCTTGATAACGGGTCAGCATCACAAAACTGGCCAGTGCCGGTACAGTCACACGTGCAAAGCCTGAAAAATCAGTTTCGATAAAGGCGCGACTGATTTCACGTGCACGATCGGCACGGAAATTCATAAACACCACACTGTCGCCGTCTTGGATCTTGGCGATCTCACCGATACGGGTGGCTTTGACAAATTCGTCACTCTCATCTGCCGCATAGGCCAGTTCAAGCCCTTCAAGTGCTGTCGCCGCGGTACGTACTGCCTCACCTTCGGTCAATAAACGATAGGCTTGTTCAACACGATCCCAACGGTTATCACGATCCATGGCAAAGTAACGCCCGATCATGGTCGCAATACGGCCTTGATTTGGATATTGCGCAAAGAGTTGATCAAGTTTTTCAAGTGATGGCTGTGCGCTCTTCGGCGGTGTATCACGCCCGTCTAAGAACGCATGTAGATAAACCGTTGCACCGCGTTTCAGTGCCAACTCACACATGGCCACGATATGATCTTGATGTGAATGCACACCACCGTCAGACAACAAACCCATGATATGCACGGCGCCCTGTGCAGCTTTGGCTTTTTCGACTGCATCGACCAAGACCTGATGTTCAAAGAATGCACCTGTACGGATATCTTTGGTAATCCGGGTGAAATCTTGATACAAGACACGACCTGCACCGAGGTTCATATGACCCACTTCAGAGTTGCCCATCTGACCATCTGGCAAACCGACGTCTTCGCCTGAACCAGAGATCAGGCTATGCGGATGCTTCTGTTGTATCGCAGTTAAGTTGGGCTTATTCGCTGCAAGAAAGGCATTGTCCTCAACCGCCTCACGATGGCCGACACCATCCATAATGACCAATAGGTGAGGAATTTTGCCAGCAGTTGCATCCGTCATGATTAACACTCTTTTCGTACTGTTATGAACATCGTATCTTACCCAATATCGGTGTAAGACTCTAATTGAACTTGATTCAACTTGCATCACATCTGCACTTGCCCAAGCATCTCTGCTGAGCAAGCGAGCGCGTTGATTTTTAGGCGCTCAACTGAATTATCGCGCGCGATAAATCAGCACGCCCCCAACCGCAAACATCAACATAATCGGAATAAATACAAACCAACCTGGTGACGGCGCATAGATCAAACTGGCATAACCCAGAAAATCCTGTAGATAGTAAATACCCAAGCCCACAAACAACGCGATCACCAAACGAAAGCCCATCGACTGTTGACGTAAAGGACCGAACACAAAGGAACAGGCGATCAAAGTCAGTGCCAACATTGAAAATGGCGCACCGAGTTTTTTCCAGAAAGCCAACTGATAAGACTTCGGTACTTGGCTGTATTCTTTGAGATAGCGCATAAAACTGATCAATTCGCTTGGTGCCAAATCTTCAGGATCAACCGTGACCATATGCACAAATTTCGGCTGTAAGGCCAATGCCAAGGCGTGTTGTGGAATATGCTGATATTTCGAAGCGCCAGATGGCAATATGTCCAACTCAGTGCTGTCTTGTAAACGCCACGTGCCTTGTTCAACAAAACGACCTTGCTCAGCTTGGGTCACGGACTGCAAGCGATAGCTGTCATCAAAATTGATCACATTGACGCGACTCAACTCACCGTTGGCATTGGCATAATCCACATAGATAAAGCGCTGGCCTTCGCGAGTCCAATAACCGCGCACCTCACCAAATGAGGCCACGCTACGTTGGCTTTTGACCTTGGTGGCTTGTTCATTGGTGACCGGTATCACCCACTGCGAAATCACAAATGAAAGCACCACCAATAGCAATGCTGGACGCATCACCCAACCGACGATACGCCATAGGCTTACGCCTGCTGCACGCATCACGATCAACTCACTGTTGGAGGCCATGCTGCCGAGACCAATCACCGCACCAATCAATGCCGAAATCGGCAAGATCTTGTTGAGGTTTTGCGGCGCATCCCACATCACATATAAAAAGGCATCCCACGCGCCATAGCCCTCTTTGAGACTACTCAGTTCGCCGATATAGGAAAACAGCACAAACAGAAAAGCCAAGATCAAGGTGGTGCCGAGCATGGTAATCGCCGTGGTATAGGTCACATGTTTGGCTAAAAGTTTTTGACCGATCATGAGGACCTCACACGCTGAATCTGTTTTCTAATCTTGGGGGTAAGCTTTTGTTTACGTGAAAATAAGGCACCGGCGAAAGCATAAAACAGCAATACCGCAGGATAGGCCCAAATTCCAATCTCACCTTTGGTCATCCGTGTTCTGAGTGCAATCATCGCCACGATCAAACTGGCAAAGATAATGATCGCAGGAAAGAGCTTGAGATAACGTCCTTGGCGCGGTGTCACTTCAGACAAGCCGACGGCCAAGATCAAAGCCACAAACATTGAAAAGGGCATAAATACCCGCCACCCCAACTGGCTGGCCACCACAGGGTTGTCACGGGTTTCCCAAAGTTTGCCAAAGGACAAACCTTCGACTTCATTGGCATCGTATTTTGCTTCTTTATTGCTTTCGATTTGAATGCGATAACTTTGAAATTCGGTATGACTATATTTGGCTGTGCCCGGGAAGATCTCATAACGGCGACCTTGAATCAGATCCACGACACTGGCGGTATTGTTGGCCATTTCAATGCGCGTGGCTTCTTTGGCCAGGATCATCACATCTGGACGTCCGGTTTTTTCAGCACGTTGATAGACAAAAATATCGCGCAGATTACGGCGATCATCGGACAGCGATCCGGCATAGATGGTATAGGCACCGGCAGAAATAAACTCTTGTGGCCGCACCAGATCAAAGCCTGCCCGTACCGATTGGGTCGAAGACAGTTCATAGAATTGGCGTAAGCCCCACGGCGACAACCACACCATCATAAACATTTGTACAATGACGAATACCGTGGTCATCGGCACCAGTAGCCGCGCCAAGCGATGCTTGCTCACGCCACTGCTGTTGAGTACCGCCATTTCGTGATCGACATATAAACGTCCGAACACCAGCATCAGGCCAATAAAAAAAGCCAGCGGTAAAATGTAAATCAAAAACTCAGGCAAGCGATAGCCCACGATACTAAACAAGACACTGGCATCTACACGGCCTTGCGCGGCACGGCCAAATTGTTTGATTAATTGAGCACCAAATATAATCAACGTTAACAAACAGGTCACGACAAAGGTGGTAGTAACGACTTGTTTGACGAGATAACGCCTTATAATCAAAGTTAATCTTCCAGTTAGGTTAGCGGGCTGAAACGTAGTTTACCCGATTGTTAAAATATAAAACCACATTGAAATTCTATCATTGGTAGTGTTTCAATGGTTTAATGATTCACAACGTTAAAGCAGGTACCAATACAGCTTATGAAACTCACCATGAATGTGTCACTCCCTG